>CAYGRX010000109.1:0-6428 GCA_964352365.1 uncultured Rickettsiales bacterium | reverse complement strand
GTTTTAGATCACCCTCAAGTTACAAAGTTAATTTCATGTGGAATCAGAAATATATCTCAAAGTGAAATTCCATTTTTAGAAGCGAATAAAGACAGGATCGACATTCACTGGGGAAAAGATATAAAAAACTGGGATGCTAAAAAGATAGTTTCACCATTAAAAGGTAAAGATGTTTATTTAACATTTGATGTTGATGGCTTTGATGCAAGCCTTATGCCAGCAACGGGAACGCCAGAACCAGGTGGGATGTTTTGGAATGATGCTCTCGAGATAATTCAAGAGGCAGCAAAAATTTGTAATATTGTTGGTGCCGATGTGAATGAGCTTGCGCCAATTCCAAACTTTCATGGCCCTAACTTTTTAGCTGCAAAACTTGCCTATAAAATAATCAGCTTATCTTTTAATAAGTAGCTTTGGTTCGGGAATTTAGAGATTGTAGTTTCAGATTGAAGAGCCTATTATACTAAACTTACTAATATCTCTCTAAAAACTATTCAGATAATTATCTATATTTTGTTAGTTTGCTTTCTACCTTACGAAAAACTAAAAACGTTTAGCCTTAAATTTAAGTGCTTCTCTTTAAGACTTAGCTTCAAAAATAATAACCACTTCAACAGATAACTTACTTATTGGTAACGATAGATGAAATATAAACGCGCTATTTTAACGCATGGTGGAGCTGGGTCTGATCCTAAAAATTCAGACGGACCATTATCGGCAGCTACTATTGGCATGAATTTAATGAAGGCTGGTAAGTCTTCTCTTGATGCGGCAATTGATGCAGTAAAATATCTTGAAGATGATCCACGATTTAATGCTGGAACTGGTTCTCAAATACGTACTGATGGAACTACAATTCAAATGGATGCATCTTGCATGAAAAGTGACGGTGCATTTGGTGCGGTTGCATGTATTGAAGAAGTTAGAAACCCAGTAGATGTCGCACGTGAAGTGATGCTAAATTCTCCCAATATTATTATGACAGGTTCAGGTGCAAGAGATTTTGCAATAAAGCAGAATTTGGAGATGTATCCTACAAAAAATTTAAATAATCATACACAGGCTGCAAATAGCAACTCAACCTCTTGTGATACAGTTGGTGCAGTAGCTTTTGATGGAACTACATTTTCTGCCGCATTGAGTTCTGGTGGTTTAGAAAAAGCAGATATTGGTCGTGTTGGGGATGTTCCACTGCCTGGATGTGGATTATATTGTGGAGATGCTGGTGCAGTAGCTTGTACTGGAGATGGTGAGTTTATAGCACTGAAAATCTTAGCGTATGAGGTATTTGGCTGGCTTAAGGAAAAAAATATGAGTGCAGATGAAGCGTTTAAAAAAGCGCTTTTATTATTTGATGATTCGGTTGATGTCGGTTTAATTGTGGTTACTGCAAAAGACTCTTCAGCAGGTTCAAAAAATGGCATGGCTTGGGCACATCTTGAGGAGGTTAAATAATATGTTAAAACCAGCTATTAAAGGCTTGTTGATTGCTATTGGCGGTAATGAAGATAAAGAAAATGAACTCGTCGTTCTTAAGCGTGTAAGGCAGGAAATTAACAAAACTAATTATAAAGTAGCCGTTATTACCACTGCTAGCGAAGTTCCTGAAGAGCGTGGGGAGGAATATTATCAAGTATTTAAAACACTTGGAGCTGCAGAAATTGAAATCTTTAATGTTAAGGAAAGATACCAAGCCAACGACAAGGAAGTAATCAAAAGGCTTGAAGGGGTAGATTTAATCTTTTTAACTGGTGGAGATCAGTTGAGGTTAACTACTATTATAGGTGGTTCAAAATTACTTAATGCTATTCAAAGCCAACTAGAAAATGGTGTGCATATTGCTGGCACTAGTGCTGGCGCCGCCGCTCTTTCTGACACAATGATATATGACGGCAAAAGTGAGGAAGGCTTGTTTAAAGGTAGAGTTTACACCACTAAAGGATTTGGTTTTGTAGAAAATATTGTTTTCGACACTCATTTTATGGATAGGGGGCGCCTAGGCAGATTGATGCAGATATCTACCATAAACCCTACATGCATAGGTGTTGGTATTGGAGAAAATTCTGGAGTGATTCTAAATGGTGAAGGCATGATTGAGGTTATTGGCTCTGGGCAGGTTATTATTGTAGATGCCAGTAACATTAAGCACTCTAACATTATGGATATTGAACGAGGGGAATCAATTGCGGTTGAGAATATGTGTATTCACTCACTCGTGAGTGGCTATGGATATAATTTTAAAACTAAGCAATTTCTTACCTCAATTGAAAAAAAATCGGAGCAATCATAATGATTGAAATTAAAGAATTAAGGGCTTTGCGTGGCCCTAATCGTTACACTCGTAACACTGCCATATTTATGGTTTTGGATATTAATGATTATGAAGAAAAACCTTCCGATGTGATTGAGGGTTTTTCAGAGCGTCTTCTTGAATTAATCCCAAGTTTGCAGCAACATGGTTGCTCTATTGGTGAACCAGGGGGGTTTGTCACACGACTTAAAAGAGGTACGTGGGCTGGTCATATAATCGAACATATTGCTATTGAACTTCAATGTTTAGCAGGCATTGAGGTGGGTTATGGCAAAACATTTACAACTTTGGAGAAGGGTATCTATATTGTAGTATTCCGTTATCAAGTTGAATCAGCAGGTCTAAAAGCAGCTAAAGATGCTATATCGATATTTGAATCTCTTGCGCAAGGTAACAAAAATATTGATATAGAAAAAATCATTTCTGAACTAAAAATACTTCGGGAAAATGATATGCTTGGCCCAACTACATGGAGTATAGTTAAAGAAGCAAAATCTAGAGGAATACCATCACTCCGTTTAAATAATAACAACTATATTCAGCTTGGATACGGCTCTAGCCAAAAAAGAATTCAGGCATCTATGACAGATAAAACTTCATCCATCGCTGTAGAACTTGCCGATGAAAAAACTGAGACTAAGGCACATTTAAGAAAAGCTGGAATTCCTGTTCCTAGGGGTGTGGTTGTGTCAACTGAAGCAGAGGCAATAAAGGCCTTTAAAGATATAAATGGTGCAGTTGTAGTTAAGCCAGATGTAGGAAATCATGGTAAAGGTGCCACCATTAACGTTACTACCGAAGATCAATTGAAGATAGCTTTTAAAGCTGCATATAAAAGATGTGATAATGTAATTATTGAGGAATATGTAGAAGGCTTAGATTTACGTCTATTAGTTATAAATGGTAAACTAATTGCAGCGGCTAAGCGAGAACCAGCGCATGTTATTGGCGATGGAAAATCTTCAATAAGGCAATTGATAGAGCAAGTAAACCTAGATCCTCACAGAGGATATGGGCACGAAAAAAATCTGACGCGCATTGAAGTTGATAATATGACGGAAAGGCTTTTATCTCTAACGGGGCTTTCTTTAGATTCGCGCCCTAGTAATTTGGAAAAGATATATCTTAAAGCAACTGCAAATATAAGTCAGGGTGGAACAGCTACAGATGTAACCGCAGAAATAAATCCTGATATTAGAATTATGGCAGAACGCGCTGCAAATATTATAGGCTTAGATTGCGCTGGTATAGATGCATTGGTAACTGATATATCATTACCGCTTGATAAATCTGGCCTTAAAGTAATTGAAATTAACGCAGCACCTGGCTTTCGTATGCATTTAGAGCCAACTAATGGTAAAGCTCAAGATGTTGCTAAGCCGTTTGTTGATATGTTATTCCCCAATGGTTATGTGAAAGTTCCAGTAATAGCAGTAACTGGTACTAATGGTAAAACCACCACTTGCAAATTAATCGCTCATAGTTTGAAATATTCAGGTAAAAATGTAGGAATAGCCTGCACCACTGGTGTCGAAATTGACGGTAATGCTATTGTAACTGGAGACTATAGCGGCCCTGATGGAGCTAAGATTGCAATACGAGAATCTTCAGTAGATCATATTGTTTTAGAGGTGGCCAGAGGCGGAATATTAAGGCGAGGCCTTGGAGTTGATGAAGTTGATGTAGGAGTTTTGCTGAATATAGGAAACGACCATATGGGTACCGACTGGATTGAAACTCAGGAAGCTCTAAGCCTTGTAAAATCTACAGTGTTGGAAGTTGTAAAAGAAGATGGAACATCTGTTTTGAACGCTGATGATGATATGACAATGAGCGTAATAAATCGTGCTAAAGGAAATATTATTTTATTCTCTTTAAATCAAGATAACCCAAAGCTTGACGAGCATATAAAGGCGGGTGGCACTGTGGTTACAGTAAAAAACCGAAATACAATCATTAGAAAAAGTGAACTGGATGTTATTGTATGTTCTCTAGATGAAATTCCAATTACTTTTGGTGGTATAGTTGATTTTAATACCTCAAACGCCCTTGCAGCTATAGCTGCACTTCATGGACTAGGCCTTCCAGTAGAACAGATTCGTAATGGAGTGATGTCATTTTATCCATCAGCGAACCAAAACCCTGGACGTATGAATTTATTTGATTTTCAAAGCTATAAAGTACTTCTTGACTATGGGCATAATCAAGAGTCAGCCCGTGCATTAGCGGACTTATTACCTCGCCTTTCAAAGGGGAGAAAGGTTGCTTTGTGCCATGGAACAGGCAGCCGTACGGATGAGCAAATTATTGAATATGGAGAAGCATTAGCTTCTGCCTATGATTTAATTTTGTTAACAGATTTTGACCCCCGCCATCGACCTCAAGGAGAATCCTCCAGATTGGTACATGAAGGACTAATCAAAGCTGGGTTCAGGCCAGAAAATATTGAAATTATTTCTGATACATCCAAGGCTGTGGATATTCTTTTCTCTAAAGCTAAAGAAGGAGATTTATTAATTATTCATCCAGATAGTCTAGAGCCTGTAATTAGCCAAATTATGCATAGATATAGGCAAATAAACCATTAATTCTTTATCACGAATATATGATTTTATCTCTTTAGCATTGAGCCTAAAATTCCATAATAATTTATTTTACTTTTTATCTAGGTCACCTGAGGCATTTTCATATAATGAACCTGAAGGTAACTTGGATATTATTTGAACTGAAGCGATTTTTGCAACTACGCTTACAGGTTGGCCATTTTCACCAGAAATTCTTTTATATTCTTGCTGACGTAATGCATTTATTTCATTAACAAGAATATTTACTTCTGTTGTTTCCTTAACAGCGGAAACATATCCATCTTTTTTCTCTGCGACTAAACCTTGTGATCTAGCAGATTGCAAATCTAAGGCGTAAGCTGCGAATGATGCACCTAAAATTATAAAACTTGTGATAGTTAAAAAAATGTTTTTCATGATATTTACCTATATTTTTAATTAGAATATTCCTGGGTTATTTGAAATTGCATCTTTAACGTCTTTTTCAATCTCAACTTTAATTCTGTGTTCAATATTTACATTCAAATTAATTTCAATGGGCTTTACAGGTGCTTTGATGCTAACCTCTGGGTTGCAAGCCGAAACCAATAACAAAATTGCGCTAAGTTTTAAAATGTTCTTCATTTTTATTCCTATATTGTATTAGTTAGTTTTTAATATTAATTATTTCTTTCAAATTATCGAATGGTATTAAACTTTGTTGTATTAGTGGCATCAAGTCACCTGAAACATTAATGTTTAATATAACTTCCCTACCATTATTCGCATCAGGATTTTTTCCTGCTACTAAAAGCTTAACAACTGACTTTTCTTTTCCTTTCTCTCCTTCTGATAATACTGAAATTTTCAGCTTAGTATAATCAAAATTATTTAATGTTTTTCTAACCATCTTAATTTGCTCATTATCACCTGGAAGAAGATCTGGGGAAACAACTATCTTGCCAGTATCTTTAGTTTCAATGACCACATTTTCTAGATCTATACGTCCATCTGGATAATAAATAATAGGTATTTCACCAGTGATTTTACCTGTTCCATAAATTCTGCCATCACTAATTAAATCTATTATATCTGAAACATTTACGTCTTTAATATTAATTTTTAATTTTATAGGTTTGGTAATATTCAATGGTATTTTTTTATCTTTTATTAAAATTAAACCATCACCCCATTTAAACTGAGCCTTATTAATATTAACGTAAGCTTTTGTAAAATCACTCACTGGAGAAATAACATCAGCGGTTAATATATATTTTTTCTCTGGGCCGGATATATCCAAATTCACTGTAATTTGATTTTTTATAACATTGAACTTAAGCTTAGAATCAAGAGGTGGAATTTTAGTATCTGGTATTGATAGATTTAAATTAGGTATTGAGAGAGAACCTGATATATTTTGTGTATCTTTAGCTTTCACTATGAAGTTAAGTTCATCAGCTTTTATTGAAGTGTTATCTTTTTTAAGCAAGAAATTACTAGTTTTGCCGCTCATAATTATTTCTGGATAAGTTTTAAACTCAATTCCTGTATTAAATTTACTTTTATCATTAGAG
>CAYGRX010000108.1:0-6597 GCA_964352365.1 uncultured Rickettsiales bacterium | reverse complement strand
TTAATTCGGTGATAGAATATGGTTTTACCATATAGTCGTCAGCGCCTGCTTTTAAACCTTGTACCTTATCATCAACATCACCAAGAGCGCTTAAAATTAGGGCGGGGGTTAAGTTGCCTGAGCCCCTAAGGGTTTTTATTATAGTAAGGCCATCTACTTCTGGTAACATTCTATCAACAACTAGCGCGTCATAAGTCTCTGTGGTTGCAAGAAATAAACCATCTTTGCCATTTTCTGCTGTGTCAACAGTGTAACCGTTCTCCTTCAAGCCCTTGGAGATATAGTCTAGAACTTGTTTATCGTCTTCAATAACTAGAATTTTCATGCTTATAATTTATTGATTTAAATCCAATCTTTGAGCATCATTGAAAAATAAAAAAATTCAATAAGGAAATAATTTAAAAAATTTAATGTTTGTTTAATTTTAGTGCAAGAATTCAAGGTTTAAAAATTCTGAGTAAATACTATGAATTTTTTAGGTGGGATATAAATCCTGTTAAAGTTTAAACAATGTAGTTTTTATTAAATATTTATAAGAATCCCCTTTAAGTCTAAGGCAAATTGTACTATAATAATATTTGCCTGCTTGCAGGATATGGCAATAAATGCGCTTTCGAAATAAGCATATTGGACCCGGGGGCGGTACCCGGCGGCTCCACCAAAGCTCGTTGATAGTGAATTCACTTTAGCGGTTTTTGGCGGGGCCGAAATAGGATCGACAAATGTAATAAAGGTTTGGGTTTTGCTCGGTATGATACTACCGTAAAAGATCGTTTTAAAATAAATGCTAATGATAATTTTGCATTTGGTGAGTTAAAAGCAGTTGCGTAGCCGATTGGCACACGTAATTGATTAATTCAGCGGGGCCGCAGGGAGCCTAGCAACAGAATCCCTGCACTTCCTAACATCTGATTAGCTCAGCATATAAAAAATATCCGTAGTTAAAATAAACCCTTGCCAAAACTTAATGAAGTTTTAAATTTCTTTTCTAATTTTGTTAACTTTTTGTTAACTAGTTGGTGTTATTATCTGATAATGACAGATAAAAAATTCAGAGAATATTTAGCCGAGTTAATAAAACATAAGTATGATAGCAGTGTATCTGATTACGCAAGGCAAAACGATATTCATAAAAATACAGTTTTGGGCTGGGTTAATAAAGGTAATATACCGCATCCTAAACATTTAAGTAAAATAATTAATAGTTTTTCAGATGATGTAGCTGAAGAGGTTTTGGATGTGTTATTGCAAGAGGTTTATGACTCTTCTTTGCAGGCTTCATCTCGGGGTGTTGCTTCAAGGATAACGGTTAGTAAATATATAGAATTTGCAAACTCTCAAGAGGAGGTGGTGCCGGAAGAAAAAATGGAGTATTGGAACAGTAAGTCTCGGTACAGATCCATCCCTGAAAGTTTTTTTAGAGGTAAAAAACCCCTGGGGCATATCGTATCAGAACTTATTCAAGAAGGTTTGCATCCTGAAGATTTATTTTTACGTTTAAAGGAAGAATGGCAAGCAAATACTACACAGTTAAGTCAGATATTACAAATACCTCAAAGCACTATAGATAAATACTTAAAATATAAAGATAAAAACATAACACACTTAAGGGTTGCCCCAAAAGTTTCTGAAACAATTTCAAACAGCGCTATTCTCAACTTAAATGACCAAGTTAAAATTAGACTTAAAAATTTTCTGTCGGGCAGCAGTGTTGAAGTTATTCATCCTGCTAAGGGTGCTATCGTAGCTGATTTATATGATTTAAGAGATGAGTATGCTATGAGAATATCTGTAGAAAAAAATCTAAATAAAGTTGCCAAACTTGGTTCGGCTTTTTTTATTAAAGCTTTCAAGTATTCAGGTGTTTCATTTTCTCAGATGTCTGAAAATACAGGTATTCCTATAAGTACAATCGAAAAATATGTTTCGGGAACAAGTTTTTTTGGTGACATCAATACGAGAGATCCTAAAAGGTCCTTGGTTATAGCTAAGGTGTTGGCTCCACATGATGACAATTTAGCAGAAAACATGGCTGTAATGTTTTTGGGTGGTGACAAATATCGAAATAAGCAAGAATTAAAAAATGATTTTTTATCTTCGAAAATAGATTTTAGTCAGTTAGTTAGATATTCTAGAATCTCTGAATATAAAACGCCATCAGAATATGCTGCTGATCTTGGTTTTACAAGAACTACAGGTGTTAACAGAGTTGAGCGTGGAAATAATGAGTTTTTTAGAAATCAAGATCATTATAGATCTCTCGCTGTTAATAAGCTGGATATAAGCACGAAAGATGAATATTCTCTTTTTGTTAAAAGAGTTAATGAATTGAGGGCTGAGGCTGGTCTTATTAAGGCTAGTCCAGTTGTTGAGCAAAAAACTGTAGATGGTGTGAATTATAGGCAAAGCGGTTGGGAGCTCAAATAACTTGGTGTGCCGAATTGAAATTATTCATTGCCAAACTCTACTAATCGTATAATCTGCCCCCTTAACAAAAATTAGAGAGAAAAATGGCATTAGTTAAAGTAATTGAAGTATTAGCGGAATCTAAAAAATCATGGGAAGATGCAGTTAACTCGGCTGTTGAAGAAGCTGCGAAAACTATAAAAAACATCCGTTCTGTGTATGTTCAAGAGCAATCTGTTGTTGTGAAAAATGATAAAGTTGCTGGATATAGAGTAAACGTAAAAATCACTTTTGAGTTAGATCGTAAATAATTTAAAATATTAATATATTACATATATTCTATATTTGTTTGAAAGGCGAGGGGAGTTACTTCCTTCGCCTTTTTTTTTATAAAATTTTCTAGTTAGTAAACATGATTTGATTTAGACCTTAAAAACACCTTGCACATTATGGTAAAATTATGTAATAACACCGCAAAATTACTAAATAAATTAAAACTCTCGGAGAATAAGATGTCTGGAAAACGCGTTCCATTAAATATGTACCGTAACATCGGTATTATGGCTCACATTGATGCTGGTAAAACAACTACAACTGAACGTATCTTGTATTACACAGGTAAGTCACATAAAATTGGTGAGGTTCACGAAGGTGAAGCTACTATGGACTGGATGGCTCAAGAGCAAGAGCGTGGTATTACAATTACCTCAGCTGCTACAACATGTTTCTGGAAAGATCACCGTATCAACATTATTGATACTCCGGGTCACGTAGACTTTACTATTGAAGTTGAGCGTTCACTTCGTGTATTAGATGGTGCTGTTGCAGTATTTGACGGTGTTGCAGGTGTTGAGCCTCAATCTGAAACAGTTTGGAGGCAAGCGGATAAATATAACGTGCCTCGTATGTGTTTTGTTAATAAACTTGATAGAACGGGTGCTAGTTTCTTCCGTTGTGTTGATATGATTAAAGATCGTTTAGGTGCAAA
The DNA here is from genome assembly GCA_964352365.1 of uncultured Rickettsiales bacterium. Taxonomy (GTDB): domain Bacteria; phylum Pseudomonadota; class Alphaproteobacteria; order Rickettsiales; family UBA8987; genus CAYGRX01. The sequence goes on along the minus strand of CAYGRX010000108.1, from coordinate 3,203 downwards.
TGCCCTTGTTCTTCAGCTTCCAATTGGTATTGAAGAAAACTTAAAAGGTGTTGTTGATCTTGTAAAAATGAAAGCAATTGTATGGTTGGGTGAAGATCTTGGTGCTTCTTACGAGGAAATAGATATTCCAGAAGATATGATTGACGAAGCAAATCAATATCGTGAAATTTTGCTTGAAACTGCTACTGAAGCTGATGACGCATTGATGGAAAAATATCTTGATGGTGCTGAAATTTCTGAAGCTGAACTTAAAGCTGCTATTAGAAAAGGTACTATTGGTGGTCTATTCGTTCCTATCGTTACTGGTTCTGCATTTAAAAATAAAGGTGTTCAACCACTTCTTGATGCTGTTGTTGATTATATGCCAGCTCCAACTGACGTTGAGGCAATTAAAGGTGTTTCACTTGATGGTGAAGTTGAGATGGAGCGCAAATCTAGTGATCAAGAGCCATTTTCTGCGCTTGCATTCAAAATCATGAATGACCCATTTGTTGGTTCACTTACATTTGTTCGTGTTTATTCTGGTGTGTTTAAAACTGGTGAATCGGTTCTAAACTCAGTTAAAGATAGAAAAGAAAGAATCGGTCGTATGTTGTTAATGCATGCAAATGATCGTGAGGACGTAAAAGAAGCTCGTGCGGGTGATATTGTTGCTGTTGCAGGGCTTAAATGTACTACAACTGGTGATACGTTATGTGATCCTAACCATGAAGTTATTTTGGAAAGAATGGAATTCCCTGAGCCGGTGATTGAAATCGCGGTTGAGCCTAAAACTAAGGCCGACCAAGAAAAAATGTCACTTGCTATTCAGCGTCTAGTTGCAGAAGATCCATCTTTGCGTGTAGCTACTGATGAGGAAACAAACCAAACTATCCTTAAGGGGATGGGTGAGCTTCATCTAGACATTATTGTTGACCGTATGAAGCGTGAATTTGGTGTTGAAGCTAATATTGGTGCTCCACAAGTTGCATATCGTGAAACTATCACTAAAGAAACTACGCTTGCTTACACTCATAAAAAGCAATCTGGTGGTGCTGGTCAATTTGCGAAAATCAATGTTGTTATTTCTCCTAATGAGCCTGGTGCTGGTTATGAGTTTACTGATACAGTTACAGGTGGTAACGTTCCGAAAGAATATATCCCTTCTGTTGATAAAGGTTTCCAAATGGCGGCTGAAACTGGCCCAATAGCTGGATATCCGTTCATTGACTTTAAAGTGAATTTATTTGATGGTGGCTACCATGATGTCGATTCATCTTCAATGGCGTTTGAAGTTGCCGCTCGTGCTGCATTCCGTGAAGCTATGGCTGAAACTAAACCAGTATTGCTTGAGCCGCTAATGTCAGTTGAAGTTGTAACTCCTGAAGAATATATGGGTGATATTATTGGTGATTTGAACTCTCGTCGTGGTCAAGTTGAATCTATGGATGATCGTGGTAACGCAAAAGTTGTTAAAGCGAAAGTTCCACTAGCTAATATGTTTGGTTATGTATCAGATCTTCGTTCATCTTCACAAGGTCGTGCACAATTCACTATGGAATTTGCTAACTACTCTCAAGTGCCTAACGCAGTTGCTGAAGAAGTTAAAGCTAAAGTGGCGTAAATTAGTTATTTTATTTTAAAGTTTTAAACTTTGAATTTTAAGGGCTTCTAGATTTTAATTAATCGGAAGCCTTTTTTTTAATTTTTTGGTTGAAACTTTAGTAAGTTAGGTGAGTGTAGGGTGTATGGGCTGTAAATTTGTAAACAATATGAATGCACGCATTAATTAAGGTTGCAAAACAAAAACCTTAACAAAAGGTTAACATAAAAACCACTTGCAACCTTGGCAAAATTAAGTTAATTACATACACGAATTTCTTGAGAGTAGCTCTGGGCAAAAGCTCTATGTAGTATCTGGGTTATCATGCTATTTAGGGTGGGCTTATTCTTCAAGATAACCATTAGTGGGCTGGCAACCTGTTTTTTAACCTCGGCTTTAGGCTGTAGGCTATAGGCGCAGAAATTCAATTTCCAAAACCTAAAACCTAGAACCTAGAACCTTAAAAATCGGAGATTTTTAAAATGTCTAAAGAAAAGTTTGAACGTAAAAAACCGCACGTTAATATTGGTACTGTTGGTCACGTGGATCATGGTAAAACAACATTAACTGCTGCAATTTGTAAATATTTCGGTTCTGGCCAAGATTTCGCTAGTATTGATTCAGCTCCAGAAGAAAGAGAGCGTGGTATTACAATTAACACTGCTCACGTTGAGTATGAAACTGAAGGCCGTCACTACGCACACGTAGATTGCCCAGGTCACGCGGATTATGTAAAAAACATGATCACTGGTGCTGCGCAAATGGATGGTGGTATTCTTGTAGTTAACGCTGCTGATGGTCCTATGCCACAAACTCGTGAGCACATTCTTCTTGCACGTCAAGTAGGTGTTCCAGCTCTTGTAGTTTACTTAAACAAAGTTGACCAAGTTGATGATGAAGAGTTACTAGAATTAGTTGAAATGGAAGTTCGTGAGCTTCTTTCTTCTTATGATTTCCCTGGTGATGATCTGCCTATTATTAAAGGTTCGGCTCTTGCTGCGCTTGAAGGTAGAGACCCTGAAATTGGTGAAAACTCTATCCGTGAACTTTTGAAAGCTGTTGATGAGTACATTCCTCAGCCTGAAAGAGCTCTTGATAAAACTTTCCTTATGCCTATCGAGGACGTATTCTCAATTGAGGGTCGTGGTACTGTAGTAACTGGTCGTATCGAACAAGGTGTTGTTAAAGTTGGTGAAGAAATCGAAATTATCGGTATCAAAGACACTATTAAAACTACTTGTACTGGTGTTGAAATGTTCAGAAAGCTTCTTGATCAAGGTCAAGCTGGTGATAACGTTGGTGTACTTCTTCGTGGTACTAAACGTGATGAAGTTGAGCGTGGTCAAGTATTAGCTAAACCTGGTACTATTAAGCCTCATACTAAGTTTGAAGCTGAAGTATATATCTTAACTAAGGAAGAAGGTGGTCGTCACACTCCATTCTTCTCAAACTACCGTCCACAGTTCTACTTCCGTACAACTGACGTGACTGGTGGCGTTGAGCTTCCTGCTGGTACTGAAATGGTTATGCCTGGTGATAACATTAAATTTGTTGTTGAACTTGGTGCGCCAATTGCAATGGACGAAGGTCTACGTTTCGCTATCCGTGAAGGTGGTAGAAC
>CAYGRX010000107.1:0-6606 GCA_964352365.1 uncultured Rickettsiales bacterium | reverse complement strand
ATTCAAAGTAGCAAAACAAAGTCTGGTGCAGGTGGTACAGGCTTGGGTTTGGCTATCTGCAAAGAAATCGTTGAAGCTCATAATGGTGAGGTTTGGGCGGAGAATTGCCCTCAACGTGGAACTGTATTTAATTTTATTTTACCAATAAGCAGAGAGCATGAATAATGAATAAAGTAAGGATTCTTATAGTGGATGATGAGCCCATTAACTTGGAAAATTTAAGGGAGGATCTTGAGGATGCAGGTTATGAAGTGGTTGAGGCGCAAGATGGTATTCAAGCATTAAAAATATTAAAGCAAGATAGTGGTTTTAAGGTGATATTATTAGATAAAATGATGCCTAACATGGGGGGTGAAGAAGTTTTGTTAAGTCTAAAATCAGATAGTAAATTGTCTAAAATTCCAATCATTATGCAAACTGCAATTAATGACGTAAAAGAGGTTTATAAAAGTTATGATGAGGGTTGCTACTTTTATCTAGAGAAGCCATTTACTAAAAATATTTTATTAGAAGTTGTTAAAAAGGCAGTTTTTCTGCGAAGGTAATTATATAAGGGGTGTTTAATTATGACTAATTTAAAGTACAAATCCATGAGAGCTCTAATTGTTGATGATGAGCCGATGAATAGAGATACATTGGAAGAAGACTTGCTTGATGAAGGGTTTGAAGTTGTTTCTGCTGAAGATGGTCAAGTCGCATGGGATATCTTACAAAAAGATGATAATTTTAATGTTATCTTGCTTGATAGAATGATGCCTAACATGAGTGGCATGGATTTAATAAAAAAGATTAAAGCAGATAAAAAATCTAAATTAGCTAATATTCCAGTGATTATGCAAACCGCAGCGGCTGAAAAAAGTCAGGTTGTAGAAGGTATTAAATCAGGGGTTTATTATTACCTTACTAAGCCGTTTGAAACTCAAGTTATGTTATCTGTTGTGGCGGCAGCAGTTTATGATTATGCGGCATATAATAGTTTAAGGGAAGAGGTTGATAAGTATAGGCCAAAGCTTCATTTGGTTAAGGAAAGTTTTTTTGAAGTGGTGACGCTGGATGATGTTAGGTGCCTTTCAACATTCCTATCAAATTATTATCCTGATCCTGATAGGGTTGTTTTTGGTATTTCGGAAATTTTAATTAATGCAGTTGAGCATGGAAATTTAGGTATAAATTATAAAATGAAGTCAGAGCTGTTGCTTGCTAATAAATGGGAGCGTGAAATAGCTAAAATGGTTTCTTTGCCAGAAAATAGAGGTAAAAAAGTTTTGGTTCATTATAAAAACCATGGCACTCATATATCTCTTAATATTAAAGACCATGGGAAAGGCTTTAATTGGCAAAGATATATGGAGATTGACCCTGAAAGAGCAACTGATTGCCACGGTAGGGGAATTGCATTATCTAAATTGATGAGCTTTGATGAAATTAATTATCTAGGAAAAGGTAATGAGGTTGAATGTATTATACATAATCCAGTAGGCTAACATATTGATAAATAACTGTTAAGCTTTAATGGTTTGTAGTTTTGTCCAGCTTAGTTTATCATGTTTAAGTTTTTGGCTTTTCTATAGAAGGTAGATTTTGCAATTCCAAGCAATTCTGAAGCTTTAGTTATATTGTTGCCAGTATGTTTTAAGGCATGGGTCATTATTTCTGACTCAATTTTATCTAGGGTTTTTAAGTTACCATTAATATCAAAAAAATCTATTTTTTCTCCTTCTTGTATCAATTGTGAAGTTTGATTAAATCTTGAGGTATTTAATATGTAATCTTTCCCATTATTTATATTTTCTATATTTGATACGTCATCAGCATTTATAACTTCTCCTGAAGAGATAATCATTAAGCGGTCAACTTTGTTTTTTAGTTCCCTTACATTACCTGACCAAGAGTAGCTTTCTAATAACTTTACAGATTCGAGGGATAGCTTTTTTAAATTTACTTTATTAATTACTGAATAGGATTCTATAAAATGATTTGCGAGTATCTTTATATCAATAAGCCTTTCGCGTAATGGTGGTACTCTAATTGGGTAAACATCTAGGCGAAAATATAAATCCTCTCTAAATTTTCCTTGCTGTATTCTTTGCTGTAAATCTCTATTGGTTGCGGAAATAATTCTGACATCCACTTTAATGGGCTTTCCGGCTCCAACTGGCTCAACCTCTTTTTGTTGTATGGCGCGAAGTAGTTTTACTTGTGTTTCTAGGGGAAGTTCACCAACTTCATCTAAAAATAATGTTCCGCCTTCTGCTTCGCGAAATTTTCCTAATGCCTTGCCAACTGCCCCTGTAAATGCGCCTTTTTCATGTCCAAATAGTGTGCTCTCAACTAATTGGGATGGAATTGCACCGCAGTTAACTGCTATAAAAGGTTTTCCGACTCTATTGCTTTCGCCATGTATTGCGCGAGCAAACAGCTCTTTCCCAACTCCTGTTTCTCCTGTTATCATAACTGGAACTTCTGAAGCTGCGCCCTTGCGGCCAAGCTCAACAACATTTGCAAGTCCAGTATTATAGCCAATTAAATCAGAAAATTTTGTTACACCTTCTTCGTTGCGTTTGAAGCGAGAAAGCTCTTTATCTAAATCTCTTAGTCTTAGTGAATTTTTAATGGAAACGCAAAAATGCTCTACATCTAGAGGTTTTTTAACATAGTCATAGGCGCCCATTTTCATTGCCCGTACTGCATTTTCAATATCTTCACTGCCAGTTAACATAATTACAGGAAGTTCTGGTGCATATTGTCTTATTAGGTCTAGGCTATCTAATCCGTTAATCTCTGGCATATTGATATCTAAAATCGCTATGTCATATTCATTACCAGATTCCTTGACCATATATATAGCTTCTTTGCCATTAGAGACGGCATCAATTGTGGCTTCAAACCTTTTGCTTAAAAGGGCTTTAAGCATTGCGCGTTGCATTGGTTCATCTTCTGCAACTAAAATTTTTCTCATTATGATACTAACGTTTTGTTTTAAGAATTATAATATCATATTTTTCTCATTATGAAACTATTTATTTTTTAACGTGGCAAACTTATAATTAAGCCCTTGTATTATAATGATAATTTATTTTGGCACGTTCAAAGCTTAATATAGCTCAGATAAATAAAATATAAATTATGATAGTTATAAAAGAAAATACTGAAAACAGGTTAGAAAAAAGGATTGAAACTATTTCATCTGATTTAAAAGGTTTGCGTGCTGTTTATTATAGTTTTTCAAAACATGAAGATGTTAGTGTTACTGCTTCTATAAAAATTTTAGAAAAATATTTTGAAGGAAGCTATCTATATGTTTTTGAAGATAGAGATATGGTGTTAATTTCTAATTTAGCTAATTTAAAATCTTTTGAGGCGGCAAATAATGAAATTAAATCTATCAACAATATTACTGATGCTAATTTCTCTAACATATATGATTTAGAAAAAAGTTTTTCTATTTTGAAATCTATATCCAGTAGAAAAATCTCAAAAAAGCTAGTCGAAAAAGCACCTATTAAGGAGCAGGAATCTCAAAAGGTAATTAATCCTCCTAAGGTTAGTTTAGAGATAAATCAAAATTTACTTAAAAGTTTGGAATCTAGGAAAAAAAATCGAACCAATCCTGAGATACTAATTATTGAAGATGATATGTTCTCCCGTAAACTTGTTTCAAATGCTTTAAAAAAAGATTTCAGGGTCAGTCAAGCAGCAAGCGGAAATGAGGGGTTGAATAGCTATTTGGTTCACGCACCTAACATTGTGTTTTTAGATATTGAGATGCCAGGCATAAATGGCCATGAAGTTTTAAAAAGAATTATGAGCTTTGATCCGAGTAGCTTTATTGTAATGTTAAGTGGAAACGGCAATAAAGATAATGTTATGGAGGCAATGTCAAAAGGCGCTAAAGGCTTTGTAGCCAAGCCATTCACTAAAGAAAAACTATATGACTACATTAATAAATTTAAATTAAAAGGGGTAAAGTAATGGAGATTAAATTTAGACAAGGACACAATAAAATTAGTAAAATTATACATTCAATTCATAAGTCGCCAGAAAGTTGGGAAGAGTGGAGTTGCATATATTTAGATGCTCCAATTTTTAATAGCAGTGATTTCGATATTATTGATGCAGAATTAGAGGCGCTTATGCTCGGTAAATTAAAATATTTAAAGGGTACGGTATTTATAACCGAAGAAAAAAATGTAGTTATTTTATGTCAAAAATACTGCCTAAAAGATGCTCATGAAGCTATTGGAAATATAATGTTTGTTTATAAAAAATATTCCCTAACTCCTCTTGATTATAAACTTTTTTCACTTCCAGATGATATTAAAAACTTAATTGATTTTCATATTGATCTAAAAATTAGAGGGATTGAAAGCTCTATATCTAGTGTTGATAATATGGCAAAAGTTAAGTCAATTTTAGTGGTGGATGATGATCCATTAACTTGTAAAATGTTATTCAATTCCTTGCACGATAAGCATTATATTATTGTGGCTAATAATGGTGAAGATGCGATGCGAGAGTTTAACAAATGTGATCCAGATTTAGTGTTGTTAGATATTAACATGCCCAAAATGGATGGACGCGAGGTTTTAGTAAAGCTTATGGAATTTAAACCTGAAACTAAAATTGTAATGTTTAGTTCTAATTATGATGTGGAGAATATGAGTGATTGTATAAATGATGGTGCAATTGGTTTTATTCCAAAGCCATTTAATAGAGTTAAAATTGAAAATTTTATCAATAACTTATCTTATAGTAATTAAATAAGGGGGATTATATGAATTTAGATAGATCGGAATTATGCTTAGTGGTTGATGATGATAGCTTCAGCAGAAGGGCATTGAAAAATATATTATATAAATTAGGATTTAATACAATTGAGGCTGAAGATGGGTTGGAAGCTTATTCATTGTTTGAAAGTAGGAGGCCTGAAATAATTTTTTTAGATTGGAAAATGCCTAAGATGGATGGGTTGGAATTTTTAAAGCGGGCGAATAAAAGTGATTACAGAAATGAAGCTAAAATAATTTTTCTAACTGGTGAAACTAGCCATGAAAAAATTATTGAGGCATTGGATGAAAATCCGGACGAATATTTAATTAAACCATTTAACAAAAGTAAAATTGAAAGTGCATTGCACGGTTTGGGTATATAAATAATTATAACTTTCAAAGTAAACCTAAAGTTGTTACTTTAAATTTCAACAAATTGTTCTGAGGGAATTATGAAAAGCTTGTACGATAGGATAGGTGGTGATAGTGCAGTAAAAATGACAGTTTTAAAGCTATATGGCAAAATTTTAAATGATGATGATTTAGCTCCATTTTTTGACAATATTGATGTTGATAGACTTAGAAACAGTCAAGCTGCATTTGTTACATACGCTTTTGGTGGAAAAACAGCTTATGAAGGAAGAAGCCTTAGATCGGCGCATGGCAACTCTGTCAAAAATGGTTTGAATGATAAGCATTTTGACTTGGTAGCAAAATATTTAAATGAATCAATGGAAGAACTCGGGGTTGCTGAAGATCTAATAGAAGAGGCTATGAACATAGTTGGTTCCACTAGAAATGATGTTTTAAATAAATAGAGGGATATTTATGGGGGAAATTAATAATATTATTCTTTTAGAATCCTTGGTTGAGAATGCCAATGATGGCATAATTATAACCAAGGCTGAACTTGGTGAGGGCGGTCCTGAAATAATCTATGTTAATAAGGCTTTTGCAGATATTACGGGTTATTCAAAAGAAGAAGTTATTGGAAAAACACCCAAAATGTTGCAAGGGGAAGATACTTGTCGTGAAACTTTGGAGAAGCTTAAAAAGGCCATATCAAATGGAAAGCCTTTTAAAGGCGAATTAAAAAATTATGGGAAAAATGGTAGAGAATATTGGCTGGATATAAGTATCGTTCCAATTTTTGATGATAATGGCGTAATAACTAACTATGCAGCAATAGAGCGCGATATTACAGATAAAAAGAAAGAAGAGGAAAATTATAGGGATACCTTAATTCAGCTTAAAAGAGCTAGCATAAAAGCGGAAGCAAGCTCTAGGGATTTGCAAGAGGAGCTTGCTAGCAAAGAGCGATTAACTAAAGAATTAAACGAATATATTGAAAGCGTACAATTAGCGCAGATGGAAGCTATGGAGGCCAAGAAAAAGGCTGATTTGGCCAATAAAGCCAAAAGTGATTTTTTGGCCAATATGAGTCATGAACTACGAACTCCAATGAATGGTGTTATGGGAATGTCTCATTTGCTTGGTGATACACCATTGAACGTGGAGCAACAAGAGTATGTTGAAACAATTAGTAACTCTGCTGGAGCATTATTGGCTTTATTAAATGATATTTTAGATTTTTCAAAAATTGAAGCAGGTGAACTTATTATTGAAAATATTGCCTTTGATTTAAAAAAATCTGTGCAACATTCTATTAATCTTTTGCAGCCTATTGCAGAAAATAAAAATGTAAGTCTTATCTCTTACTTTTGTGAATCCATCCCTGATAAAATTTTTGGTGATCCGGGAAGGGTAAAGCAAATTGTTAACAATTTAGTTAGTAATGCTATTAAATTCACTGAGCAAGGAATGGTTAGGCTGGATA
>CAYGRX010000106.1:0-6787 GCA_964352365.1 uncultured Rickettsiales bacterium | reverse complement strand
ATCTTAGCCGAATCCTTGCTAAGTGAAATTGTAAACTCATTAAAAAAGTTTTTATTTTCAATCGTTACACCAGAAATTTTCGCTAATCTATCCGCAAGCTTGCATGCCTTTATATGGTTTATCTTAGCTAATTTTTTAAAACCAATTTCACCAAGCAAACTCATATGGACAGTAAAGGCCAAACTCATCAAACCTTGGTTAGTACAAATATTTGAAGTAGCCTTTTCACGTCGGATATGTTGCTCACGAGTGTTTAATGTAAGTACATAAGATTTTTGGCCATCAGCGTCCTCAGTAACGCCACATAAACGCCCTGGCATTTGACGAACAAATTTCTTTTTACATGCAAAGAACCCTAAGTGAGGACCACCGTAACTCATAGCAACACCAATTGATTGCGCTTCACCCACAACAATATCTGCAATTTCTAAACTTGGTAACAAGCCCAATGAAACAATTTCACTAACAACAGCTACCAACATTGCACCAGTCTCATCACATTTTTTACGAAGGGAATCTAGTGACTGCGGACTACCATAAAAATCAGGTGATTGCTGGATTACACAGGCAGTATCCTCACATGGTTCATCAGAATGAACAACTGTAACATCAAAATTACGAAGGTAAGTTTTAACAACCTCTTCATATTGCGGGTTTAAATCCCCAGAAATTAGAATTTTTCCCCTACCCTTTTTAACGCGCATAGCCATAAGCGCAGCTTCCGCAACAGATGTTGCACCATCATACATAGAAGCATTTGCAACTTCCTGACCAGTAAGATTAGCAATATAAGATTGAAACTGAAATATTGCCTTTAATGTACCCTGTGCAATTTCTGGCTGATATGGCGTATAGGCAGTTAAGAACTCAGAACGCTGAATTATATAATCCACTGAAGAGGGCACATGATGATTATAGCAACCACCACCCAAAAATGAAGGAATAGAAGATGATGGATTATTTTGATTGGCAAATTTTGAAATAATTGACTCAACCTCAACTTCACTCCTATGATTAGGGAGATCATATGTTGAATTTTCCATAACCTGCTGGGGAACAGATGAATATAGCTCATCCACATTAGCCGCCCCAATATCAGCAAGCATTTGCTTTCTATCATTTTCAGTTAAAGGTAAATAGCGCATAGTAACTCTCTAATTTTATTTTATTTCAACTCTTTTTAGTGAAGGCCTTTTACAAAGTCATTATATTCAGCTTCAGTCATTAAACCTTCTGCATCACCATCAACTTTAATTTTTGCAATCCAGCCACCATTATCCAAGTCTTCCTTAAGCTTATCAAGGTCATCTTCCAATGCGTTATTTACTTCAACAACTTCACCAGCTACAGGAGTGTATATTTCAGAAGCGATTTTAACAGACTCAACAACTGCAAACTCATCACCTTGACCAAGCTTTACACCAACTTCAGGAAGCTCAATAAAAACTAAGTCACCTAGCGCCTCTGAGGCATAATCAGTTATGCCGATTGTTACAATTTCACCCTCAATTGAAATGATCTCATGATCTTTAGTATATTTTATTTCAGCCATTTTAGTCTCCTTATTTTGTATTCATTTTAAACTCTAAATCCTAACCATTTTACTCTATTTATTACTTTTTTGTACCAGCTTGAACGAATGGAAATTTCACAAGTTCTGCTGCATATTGCTTGCCACGAACTTGAACCTTCACCTCTGAACCGAGCTGGGCATTTTCAGTATTAATATAACAATGGGCAATTGGCGTTTGAAGTTTTGGAGAAAAGCCACCACTAGTAATTTTACCAACTTTATTTTCACCTATAAACACTTCCGCACCTTCTCTTGCTACTATTCTATCTTTAAGTTTCAAGCCTAGCCTTTTAACATCTGTACCACTTTCTTTTTGAGCATTGATTTTTACATCACCAAAAAATCCAGAATGGTCTTTACTTACAACCCAACCAAGGCCTGCTTCAACAGGGGTTGTCTCATCATCCATATCGTGACCATAAAGTGGATACCCCATTTCAAGGCGCAAAATATCACGCGCACCCAAACCAGTAGGTAGAACATCTTCATTTTCAAGAAGTTTTTTCCACAGCTTTGGCGCCAGATCATTATCAACAGAAACCTCAAACCCATCTTCACCAGTATAGCCCGTTCTAGTAACTTGACACTCGCCTACACCTTCAATTTTAGTAAATTGAGAAGTCATATATTTCTGCTCTGATAAATCAACATCCGTTATAGCATTAAGCGCATTTTCAGCCAAAGGCCCTTGCACGGCAATTAGAGATTTATTCAAAATTTCAAACTGTATGTCATCAGGTAATTGTGAGCGTATCCAATTTACATCTTTTGCCACACATGCAGCATTAATAACTGCACCAAATTCCTTTTCAGAAAAGCGAGTTATGATAAGGTCATCAACAATTCCACCAGCTTCATTAGTTAGAACTGTGTATTTACATGAGCCTTCTTTTAAAATTTCAAAATTAGATGGAGTAATTTTTGATAGAAATTTGGCAACCCCTTCACCAGAAATATTTATTTGCCCCATATGAGAAACATCAAACAACCCTACCCGCTCCCTAACTTGGTTATGCTCATTTATTATACCTTGCGGGTATTGAATTGGCATTTCATATCCTGCGAACGGAACTAACTTTGCACCTGATTCCACATGACATTCATAAAGGGCGGTTTTGTTTAAACTCATATAACATCCTATTTTCTTACTATTTTTAATATAAGCTAATTATTAGTAAACCAAAATATGTTGGTTATAAGGATTTTTTTATTAAACATTATTAATTATGACAAATAATTAATAAACCCAAGGTTAGTTTCATCACACTACAATTGCAACCAAAGGTTTATTTTTATGTTTACTTTTGAAACAATCCAATATATAATATAAAAATTAATGCATTGATTTATATGGATATTTGCATTTGGCACGGATTAGGCTTTCACGTATAACGGGAAATAGGGAGAGTATATAATGTCTAACGCTAAAATTTTAACTGTCGATGATCAACTAGATGATTTAGAAATAATAAACCATATTTTAAAACGTGATCAATATAACATAATAAGTGCCAGAAATGGACTCGAAGCAATTAACGCCTTAGAAGATAATAATGATATTGAAATAATTGTTCTTGATAGAATGATGCCAATAATGGATGGCATGGCCTTTCTTCATCGACTTAAACAAGACCCCAAACTTGCAAACATACCTGTAATTATGCAAACTGCTGCAGGTGATGAGCAAGAGATTCAACAAGGAATTGATGCCGGCGTGTATTGGTATATTACAAAACCTTTTTCACATAACTTATTTAGCAGCATTATAAAATCTGCACTTAGAGTTAGTAGAAAACATAAAAAAATTAATGAAATTACAGATTTCTATGTAACACGTAGAAAGAAACTTAAAGAAGGTATGAAAACCTTGAATAATTGTAAATTTACTTTCTCCAGCCTTAGAGAAGCAAAAAATGTTGCAACAGCAATTTCATGCATATTTCCAGAACCACGAAGCATGATGGGCCCCTGCATCGAGCTTTTAGTAAATGCTGTTGAACATGGAAATTTAGGCATAACTTTTGAAGAGAAATCCCAACTTTTGCTTAACGGAAAATGGGATGAAGAAATTGAATATCGCCAAACCTTACGCGAGCATTCAAACAAAAAAGTTAATATTGATATAAATAGAACTGAAGATTGCATCCATTTAAAGATTAGCGATCAAGGAAATGGCTTCAACTGGAAACCATATATCAACTTGGATTGCTCACGAGCACAGCAAGTGAATGGTCGCGGAATATACTTAGCGGGTCTAGAGTTTGACGAAATTGAATATTTAGGCCGTGGAAATGAGGTCATCTGTAGGAAGATGATCAACTAAATATACTAATCGCCTTCGCCTGGGTTTTCACTTAATAGATCTAGCTTGTTTGGTTTATCCTTCCAAGCGTCTGCGTCAGATGGAGCCGTTTTACTTTCAGCAATATTCGGCCAAGTTTCAGAATATTTTCTATTTAAGTCAATCCACTTAACATTTTTGTCATTCTCAGGTTCAATTGCTTCAGCAGGGCACTCAGGCTCACAAACACCGCAATCAATACATTCGTCGGGATTGATCACCAACATGTTTTCGCCTTCATAAAAGCAATCCACAGGGCAAACATCAACGCAATCTGTATATTTGCACTTAATACAATTTTCTGTAACAACGTAAGTCATAAGATAGCTTTTAATGAAATGAGAATAAATTGCAAGAATTTTAGCCTTAAGTTTTCTTAACAATAGATAGCAAATCCACAATATGAGATAAAGATTTGATATTTAACCCTGATTTATTTTTCCCAGCAGGTATATATGCATTTTTAAAGCCAAGTTTTTGCGATTCCCTCAAACGCTCTTCACCGCGAGAAACAGACCTTATCTCACCAGAAAGACCAATTTCTCCAAACACAATAGTTTCATGATTAATTGGAGTGTCATTTAAAGATGATAGAATGGCTATCGCAACAGCTAGGTCACAAGCTGGCTCAGTTATTTTAATACCACCTGCGATATTTAAATATATCTCTTTATCATGAAGCTGAACACCCAACCTTGTTTGCAAAACGGCTAAAACCATTGCAAGCCTACTAGTATCCCAACCAACAACTGCACGCCTTGGGTTTGCCATAAATGACGGCGCGACAAGAGCTTGAACTTCCACCAGAACTGGCCTTGTGCCTTCAATACCCGCGAATATCACAGAACCAGAAACACCTTTCCTATTTTCAGAAATAAACATAGATGATGGATTTGGAACTTCTTTCAACCCTTTTTCCGCCATCTCAAAAACGCCAATTTCATTTGCAGGGCCAAAACGATTTTTAACCGCTCGCAAGATTCTAAAGTTATAACCTTTCTCACCTTCAAAATATAAAACTGTATCCACCATATGCTCAAGCACTCTAGGCCCAGCAATTTGACCATCTTTAGTAACATGACCAACTAAAACTAGGCAGAAGTTTTGAGTTTTCGCACAAGTTATAAGTTCATGTGAACAAATACGAACTTGCGAAACTGTTCCCGGTGAAGAATCTACATTGGGTAAAAACATTGTCTGGATAGAATCCACAACGACTAAATCTGGCTTTAATTTTTTAATTGATGAGATAATTGATTGTACATTAGTGGCCGATGCCAACTCCACAGATGCGCCTTCCACCCCCAGCCTTTTTGCACGTAGTGAAACCTGCCCCGTTGACTCTTCACCAGTAATATATAAACATTTAAGACCAGTTTTGGCGATACTCGCAACTGACTGAAGCAATAATGTAGATTTGCCAATCCCCGGCTCACCACCTAGCAAAATTGCAGAGCCTTGAACGATGCCACCACCAAGAACACGGTTCAGTTCATTTACACCAGAGTCAAACCTTTCAACATCTTTAATATTTTCAGATAAGTTAGAAAATATTATATCAGAACCAGAGGAAATTTTACCAGCTGAATTTTTTTCCTTATTTGCAGTGAATTTATGAATTGAAGATTCGTCCTCCTCAATATTATTCCATTCTTTACATTCTTCGCATTGGCCTTGCCACTTGGAATATATTGCACCACAACCATTGCAAACATATGTTTTTTTCTGCGCCACCATTAAAATATTCCTTTAGGGGTAACTTAAGCCCTTTTTAAAACTTCATTAACTAACTTCTCTATACCATCTGATACATCTGATAGTTTTGCATTATCACGCATATAAGCCGATGTTGAAACTATATTATTTTTATCATCAATACAAATTTCATTAGTTTTTAACGGAACATGCTTTGAGCCAACACCCTCAATCATATCTTTATTTTCACTACCGCCAAGAGTTAGCTCAAGAGGAGCTTTCCCCTTTAAAGCAATTGCAACAGCGGCAGGAGCAATACAAATTGCACCAATTGGCTTATCTTGTTTATTGAAAGATTGGATGGCATTCAAATATTTTTCATCTACGCTTCCATCCGCACCTTTGAACGCAATATCAGAATAGTTTTTTGCAACACCAAAACCACCTGGCAAGATAAGCCCATCAAAGGCCTTCGCATCCAACTTATCCAGCGACTTAATTTTACCACGTGCAATACGAGAAGATTCAACAAATACATTTCTTAAATCCGCCTGTTCTTCTCCAGTAGCATGGTTAACCACGTGATATTGATGTTTTTCTTCAGCAAAAATTTCAACTTCCGCTTTTGCCTTGTCCAAATATAATAAAGCTAGTACAGACTCTCTAATTTCTGCACCATCAAGATAGCCGCAACCAGCTAAAATAACTGCAATTTTCTTAGTCATAGTTTCCTCCAGTTTATATTTTATATAAAGGATATAGTTAGCGATATTAGAATTAAAATTCTATTTTAGAAAATTCTTTCAAAAATTTCTATTCCAAAAAGGATTATCATAATTGTTACGAACCAACCAAACAAGCCAAGAGCTATACCTATCATTGTCATGATCCCGTCCTTTTCAATCATACCAAAGCCGATTGAAATTATAGCGATTGAAGGAAGAAAGTTCGTCATAGGCAAGGGTATCAAAATAGAGCAACAAAATAATATCATTAGCAAGCCCACCACCCTCTCTGATAAAGGTAAAAATAAAGTTGAGAACCTAGGCTTAATGTATTTTTCAATTTTTAAAGTAAAGTTAATTGCCTTGTTAATTGCAACCGACACATTCTATTTCTCAAAGGATTTTTCCTTTATGAATTAAGGAAAAAATGGAGATTTATAATTTAAAAAGAAT
>CAYGRX010000105.1:5252-6837 GCA_964352365.1 uncultured Rickettsiales bacterium | reverse complement strand
ATCTTATCTCCATGATGTTCTTCGCTAACATAGATAAAATGAGAGCGGTTATCGTTTGCAATCCATTCATACCCTTCTTCAAGGGTGTCATTATCATCTGCGCATGAAAATAGAAAAATTACACTAAAGAAAATAGTTATGAAGTTTTTGGGGCTCATAATATACCTATGATTAAATTACTTGTTTGTTTTTTAATTCAGTAATCAGTTGGTCAACTGACTCAACTTTAATACCCGCTTGACGTTTTTTAGGTGTTTCAACTTTTAAAACCTCAAACCTATTAGCAATATCAACTCCAAGGTCGCTAGCTTCTAATTTGTCTAGAGGCTTGCTTCTTGCTTTCATTATATCAGGAAGTTTTACATATCTCGGTTCATTCAATCTTAAGTCAGTTGTAATTACTGCTGGCAACTTAACTTTTACAGTTGCTAAACCGCCATCAACTTCCCTAACTACAGTTGCATTTTCACCTTCAATAGTAACCTTACTTGCAAAAGTTGCTTGTCCCCAATTTAAAAGCTCAGCTAACATTTGGCCAATTTGGTTTTGGTCATCATCAATTGAAAGTTTTCCTGTAATAACTAAATTAGGGTTTTCCTTTTCAACTATTTTTTGTAGCAATTTAGCTTCTGCTAAAGGCTGAATTTCATATGGTGCATTTATTAATATTCCCCGATCTGCACCCATGGCAATTGCCTGTCTAATAACGTCTTCACTTTTAGGCTCACCAACAGCAACAACTATAATCTCAGTTGCAGTGCCAGCCTCTTTTAACTTCAGCGCTTCTTCAACTGCAATTTCGTCAAAAGGGTTCATGCTCATCTTAACATTATTCAGCTCAACCCCTGACTCATCAGGTTTAACGCGAACATTTACGCGATAATCAACAACACGTTTGATAGGTACTAATATTTTCATTTTTATTATTCTCCTTGTAAAAATTACTATAATATAATGGTTTAACTATATACAAATAGTATCGACATAGAGTTTTTTAAACCTTCATATCAGTTGTTGTTGCAGTTGCACTTTTGCAAATATCCTAGCTTTTAGGGTTATTTAAAAAGCCCCTTGCGTCTCTTTTTTGTACTTAGCTGAAATTTTTCTCCAGTTAAGGCTCTGTGAAAATGATATTCTTCCTTTATCACTACAGCATAAAAAACTCTATATAGATGAGGCGCAAAAAACCTTGTGATTTCCGCTCCCCATTTAATTTTTTGTTGGGGCATTCGCGCCAAAGCTTCGGCGCAATAAATAGCTTTTTCAACATCCTTATTATTGTTTCTATATGCAGCAGAGGCAGGGTTTAAATTAAACTCCATATCACCACATAAAACCATACAAGTATTCGCTATTTCATCATTTCTCTTTGCAAGCTTAGCAACAAATCCTAACCCCTTCTTTTTGCATCTGGAAATGAAATTGGTTTGCGCAATATTCATTCGCAAATTTAACAATACGTATTTTAATGTTTTTTTATTAAACTTAGCCTGCAACTTAACCATTCTCTCTAGGTCATAGACTTTGTTAACTCCCAAATTAATAAAAGCTTGTTTGATTTTGGCGGTATTTTGTAAATCTTTTT
>CAYGRX010000105.1:0-5242 GCA_964352365.1 uncultured Rickettsiales bacterium | reverse complement strand
CGTTCGTTTTCAGTTCGTTTTTTAGGAGCTGATAAATTCAGTAATGCAGAAAATCTATCAATATTTCTACCTTGTTGATCCTTTACAATATCTGCATAATGACCAATTTCTTGGGCTAGAATCACGCAGAGCCTGTCCCTTGCCTTTATACCATCATATTCATTCTTTGATATTTCGGGATCAAAGAATGGGTTACCACCGCATGATGCAAAAATAGATGCTTCTTGAATGGAGTTGCTCTGTAAGCCTTGGCTGAAACGACCAGTTTCCCAGTTTTTTACAGATAATAAATCTGATATATTTTGAGTGAATGAAATATAAAAATATATATTTTCAATTATTAGATTTTTAATAATAACTGGTTCAGAGCTCTGCACTACTAATCTTGCAACGCCCAATTCATGTTCCTCACTTATAGGCAAAAATTTATCAATTTCGTTAGATATAAGACCAAATTTATAATTAATTGAATTTTTTAAGTCAGTTTTTTCACTAGGAAGTAAATTTTCTTCAATAATTTTTCTAGTTCTTTTTATTAAGTTCGGATCTTTTATCTCCCTTCTGGAGATGCTTAAATATTTTTGGCCATTTTGCATTGGAAATAGGCAAAAATTATATTCACTACCAGTGCTTATACGCAATAGACCTTTTGCAACAATCATCTTTGCTAATTGTTCTAACGGCTCATCAAGCTTAGTGAGCTTGGGTGAACCCATATATGATTCATAGTGATTTGTTAAAAAATGTTTCATCTCATTATTATGATAGAAAATTTGAAACTATTTCAATCTCATGGTTTTTAAAGAGTAATGGTAAATGGCCGGTGTTTTTAACTTCCATTAAGTTAACCTTATCACTTTTTTGCATAGATATAGCTGTTTCTTTGGTTAAAAACTCGGATTTATCACCTCTAATAATCAAAATTTCCATATTAGGGTTATTTTTTATAATTCTATTCCACATTTCTGTATAATCAAGATCAGGAATTCTTCTTTGTTTCTCACCTTTCCAGAAAGCTTTTGAAATTTCCGGATCATATTTTATCCTATTATTTTCAGTATAAATGCTTTCTAAATATTCAATCTCATAATTGTTCAAATTACTTTCTAAAAACTCAGCCTTAATTTTGCTAGTTAATTCCTCATTGCTTCCAAATTCAACTTTAGAGGTTATATGTGCCCCGACTTTTTTAATTGCATCGGAACTTATAAAACTACCAACATCATTTAAAATTAGCTTTTTGACCCGTTTAGGGTGCCTATCAATATATATCATGGCAGTTAATCCACCCATAGAGCTTCCAAGTAGAGAAAAATCTTTTAAATTTTCAGTAATCTTTTCAAGATAATTTACATATGTTTCATAATTATACTCATTGGAAGGCAATTTATGCTGGTCGCCTCTACCAAAAAAACTAGGGCATCCAACTGCCCACCCAAAAGAGGTGAGATTCTGCGCAAGCTTTTCAAAAAATTTTCCATTATGAGTGAAGCCATGCAGACATATTAAAGTTTTTTGTGCCATAATAGTTTAAGGTTTAACGGTTTGTTAACTAATTTATGATATAATAAATAATGTTATAAAAACATATATAAAGGTCAAGTTTTGGTAAAAGATGATAAAGACAATTTAGGTATAGATGAAAAATATCTGGAATATTTGAAAGCGAAACGCTTGGAAGAGATTTTAATTGAAATGCAAAAGCATGAAACACCTAAAATTGAACAGGACGTCAAGCCTACTAAATATAAAGAAGAATTTAGATCTTCAGAAACAACAACTGAAAATAAAGCAAATAAAGCAATTATTGAAGATGAAGCAAAGAATATTGCTTTAGACTTAGATTATGCGATGAGATCAAACTTTGTTCCTAATATTACAGGTGAGGGATTAGCTGATATTGCCAAAGGATACGTGGGAATGAAAGAAACGGGAAATATAATGTTGCTGAGCTAGGTGTAAAAGGTGAGTCTTGGTGCAGTTATTTTGCTTGCCATGTTATTAATATGAAAGAGCCTAATTTGGTTCCTCGAGAAGGAAATTGCAAAAAACTGGCGCAAAATTTTGCTCAAAATAATTCATATACTGAATCTTTTCCACAAAATCCATCTGCAGAAGAAATGAGAGGGAAAATAGTGTTTTTTGATAGAGCCGCAACCGCTGCAAATTGGGATGGGCACGTAGGAATAGTGGAAAGCTTTAACCCTAAAACTAGAGAAGTAGTTTTAATTGAGGGTAATAGAGGTGATGAAGTTAAACGAATAACTTATAATTATGATGAACATTTCTTAAATAAAGTTCCTCGTGGTAAAGGGAAGGGCGAATTAACTGTTATGGGTATGGGTGATGTTGACACTTACAAGCAAAATAAATATGCTGTGGAAAGGAATTTAGAAACTTCATCTAAAAAAGGTATGGAACTTAACTAATTATTCGCCATTTCTAAAAATTCATCTTCACTTAAAACTTTAACGCCAAGCTCATTGGCTTTTTTTAATTTACTTCCAGCAGATTCACCTGCGACAACATAATTTGTTTTTGCAGAAACAGAACCTGAAACTTTTGCTCCTAAAGTTTCGGCTTTTACTTTTGCCTCTCCACGGGTCATTTTGTTTAATGTACCAGTGAATACTATAGTTTTATCTGCAAAAATACTGTCCCAATTTACATTACTTACATAATCATCAATGGTCACATAATTTAGCAAGTTTTTTATCAATGAGTGATGCTTATCATTGTTAAAAAAAGTTAAAATTGAGGTTGCGACTTTTTCGCCAATTCCATCAATTGAAAGTAACTCAAAATATTCCTCGCTACCAATGTTTTGCGCGGCATTTATCTTGTTTAAAAAACTATTGAAGCTTATATAGTTTTTAGCCAGCAATTTTGCGTTTTCCTGCCCTATATGCCTTATTCCTAAGGAATATAAAAACCTAGAGAAATCTATTTTTCTTTTGTCATTTATACTAGCAAAAACTTTACTTGCAGATTTCTCGCCATAGCCTTCAAATTCCTCTATTTTTAACTCATTATTTCTCGCTTCTAGAGTGAAAATATCTGCGGGTTCTTTTATTATATTTTTATCGTAAAAACTTTCTATTTGCTTTTCACCTAAGCCATCAATATCAAATGCATTTTTTGAAACGAAATGTATTAAACCTTCAATTGCTTGTGCACTGCAAATTAATCCACCAGTGCATCTAGTTACAGCTTCATCGCCTTCACGAATTGCAATTGAATTGCAAACTGGACAATGAGTAGGGAAGTTAAAAACTTTAGAATTATCTTCGCGTTTTTTCTTATCAATTGAAACGATTTGGGGTATCACGTCGCCGGCTCTTTGAACTGTTGCGACATCACCAACTCTAATGTCTTTCCGTTCAATTTCATCTCTATTATGAAGTGTTGCACGTTTAACAATTACACCGCCAATATTAACTGCTTTCAGTTCTGCAACTGGTGTCAAAGCACCTGTTCTGCCAACTTGAATAGTTATATCTTCAATTTTAGTTTGCGCCTGCTCAGCAGGAAATTTTCTTGCAATTGCCCATCTTGGTGCACGTGCCACAAAGCCCAAGCGCTCTTGGAGTTTAATATTATTAACCTTGAAAACTAGGCCATCAATATCATAATTTAGTTCTGGTCTCTTATCAAAAATATCATCGTAAAACTTTTTAATATCATTCAAGTTTTTGGAAGTTCGGGAGAGATTGTTGGTAACGAATCCCAAACTTTCAAAATATTTCAAAGCTTCAGATTGGCTCTGCCATTTTTCCTCAGATAATTCTCCCCAGCCATAAACAAAATATTTCAAGTTTCTGTTAGCGGTAATGGAGCTATCTAGTTGGCGCAGGCTTCCTGCGGCCGCATTTCTAGGGTTGGCAAAAAGTTTTTCTCCTGTTTGTTCCCTCTCATTATTTATGCGTTCAAATTCATCATGACTTAAATAAACCTCACCACGAACTTCCAAAATATTGGGTGCGTCGCTGGAAATTTCCTTCGGTAGGCTTTCAATTGTTCTCATATTATTGGTGATGTCCTCACCAAATTCACCATCACCACGAGTTACAGCATATACAAGTTTGCAATTTTCATATCTTGCGGCAAAACTAAGACCATCAATTTTGGGTTCACTAAAAACTTCTAAATCATTATTTTCGGGTAAGCCTAGAAAGCGATTTACACGTTCAATAAACTCTTTCATATCATCATCACCAAAGGCATTTCCAAGCGAAAGCATTGGTTTTGAATGTTTAATTTTGTTGAATTTATCAGCTATTGGTGCGCCGACTTTTTGGGTAGGGCTATCTTCAGTAATAAGCTCAGGATATTCATCTTCAATAGCGATTAGTTGGTTCCGCAATTCATCATATTCAGCATCAGATATTTCTGGCTGGTTTTCAGTATAATATTTTTTATCTAAATGTTTTATGCGCGCTTTTAAGGTTTCAACCTCAAATTTTGCTTCAAATAAAGTTTGTGGTAATATGTTTGAATTTTTGCCTTTCATAAGGGCAAATATAAGATGATATTTATAATAAATCAAAAGGGATATTTAGGAATTAAGGAAATTAAGAAAATATAGAATGGATTATATCATAAAAAGGTTAAATAAAGGTTAATGCCAAGGTGGAAAACGCATAAGGTAGCTATATAAATAAAGTTTTATTTATATTTACTTTTTATAAGTAAGGATTTATTTGAGCGACTATAGGATAAGAAATTGTTCTATTCTATAACCTTTGGAGAAAAACAATGAAAAATTTTTTAACAATATTTTCAGCGCTATTAATGCTTGGTTCTAGTTCAGTATATGCTAATGAGGAGTATAATGATGTTTCAGATGAATATATAGAGGAAGCATCAGATAATATAGAAGAAGCTGGTGAAGAAGTAGAAGAAGTTGCTGAAGAAGTAGAAGAAGAAACTTCAGAGTATTAATTATTTTAACCCCATATTCCTCCACTTAATGTGATATGGGGTTATTTCCTTTTATTTTTTAAAAATAGAGAACCATAATAATTATGGAGCTGCTATTATATCTTCGGAAAATATGAGAAATGGCTAATGACCACAGATATAGAATCAATAAAAAAACTTGATGAAGAGCTTATTTCTATAATTAGAGATTTTTTATTGCTTGCCCCCTTAAGTTGGCCAAAAGATGTGATGCAAAGTTTTTTGAAAGATGCTTCCAATAACAACTTTAATTTACCTAAAGTTGAATATCCCAGTAATAGAT
>CAYGRX010000104.1:0-6848 GCA_964352365.1 uncultured Rickettsiales bacterium | reverse complement strand
ATTCCAGAGTTTGTTGGTAGGTTGCCAGTTATTGCAACTCTTGAGGAGTTGGATGAAGAATCCTTAATCAGAATCTTAACTGAGCCTAAAAATGCCTTAACAAGGCAATATCAAAAGATTTTTGAAATGGAGAATGTTGAGCTGGAATTTAAGCCTGCCGCTCTTAAAGCAATAGCTAAAAAAGCAATTGACAGAAAGACTGGAGCTAGAGGTTTGAGGGCAATTATTGAAGCTAATTTAACTTCTCTAATGTACGATCTTCCAGATCGTAATGATGTTGAAAAAGTTATTATTGATGGTTCTGTAATTGATGATGGTAAAGAGCCCAAGCTAGTTTTGAAGGGTAATGACACTAAAAAAGCATCAAAAACTACAAAAACTAAAAAGAAAGCTGTAAAACCTGCTTCATAAGCACTATATTATAATAAAATAATATAGTTAAATCTTATGTCAGATAAACAAAGTTCAGATAATTCAAGCAAGGGTATTTATCCAGTTTTGCCACTAAGAGATATTGTGGTTTTTCCGGGAATGATTGTACCTCTTTTTGTTGGTAGGGACAAATCAATAAGTGCTTTAGAGTTCTGTATGGAAAACAAGTCTCGTATGATGCTTGTAACCCAGAGAGATGCATCGAATGATGACCCTAAGCCAGAAGATATATATCGTGTTGGGGTTTTGGTAAACATTTTACAACTCCTAAAACTACCTGATGGAACAGTTAAAGTTCTTGTTGAAGGAACTGATAGAGCGGAAATTAACTACTACATAGATAATCCTGAGTATTTTGAAGCTGAAGCTATAGAACTTAAAGAGGAAGAGGTTGAAGCTAAAGGATCATCAGCTCTTGTCAGATCACTTGTAAGCAGTTTTGAAAACTATATTAAGTTAAATAAAAAAATCCCATACGATATTCTAGCAAATATTCAAAAAATTGAAAATCCATCACTAGTTGCGGATACAATCTCAACTCATTTGGCGCTAAAAATTGATGAAAAACAAGGTATCATTGAAACTGTTGATATAATTGACAGGCTTGAAAAGGTTCTGGAAATAATTGAGCGTGAAGTTGAAGTTCTTGCAACTGAGCGTAAAATTCGTTCTAGGGTTAGAACTCAAATGGAAAAAAGTCAAAAAGAATACTACCTTAATGAGCAGATGAAGGCTATTCGTAAGGAACTTGGTGATGATGAAGAGAAGAATGAAGTTCAGGAAATAGAAGAAAAAATTGCAGGTGCTGGCTTGCCGGATGAAGCGAGAAGCAGGGCCATAGCAGAGCTTAAAAAGCTTAAACAAATGAGTCCAATGTCAGCAGAGGCTGGTGTTGTAAGAAATTATCTAGATTGGATCCTTTCCTTGCCTTGGAATGTTAAGAAAAAATTGAATAAAAACTTTAATAAAGCACAAAAAATACTTGATAAAGACCATTATGGCTTGGAAAAAGTTAAAGAGCGCATTACTGAGTATCTGGCCGTTCAGCAAAGATCTAAAGAGATGAAGGGGCAAATATTATGTTTGGTTGGTCCTCCTGGTGTTGGTAAAACTTCTATGGCCCGCTCAATTGCACAAGCTACTGGACGTGAGTTCATAAAAATTTCCCTTGGTGGAGTTCATGATGAAAGTGAAATAAGGGGCCATAGAAAAACTTATATTGGTTCTATGCCTGGAAAAATTATTCAAAGTTTAAAAAAATCTAAAACTAGCAATCCTGTGTTTTTATTGGATGAGATAGATAAGCTTGGTAGGGATTTTCGAGGTGACCCAGCATCTGCACTCCTTGAGGTTCTTGATCCTGAGCAAAATACAAACTTTAACGATCATTATTTGGAAGTGGATTATGATCTTTCAGATATTATGTTTATAACAACAGCAAATAGTCTTAACATGGCTCGTCCACTCCTTGATAGGATGGAAATAATCCGTATTTCTGGCTATACTGAAGAGGAAAAGGTTAATATAGCCCGTAGACATTTAATACCCAAGCAGTGCAAAAAGCATGGTGTTAAAAAAGATGAATGGAGTATTACTGATGGTGCTCTTCAAGATCTAATAAGCTATTACACACGTGAATCTGGTGTTAGAAATCTTGAGCGTGAAATCGCTAAAATAATTAGAAAAGCAGTTGCTTCAATAGTAAAAAAAGAAGTGAAAAAAGTTGATGTTACAACTAGGAGCCTGAAGAAGTTTGCTGGAGTTAGGAAATATGATCATAATTTAGCAGAAGAAGATAGTCAGGTTGGTGTAACCACAGGCCTTGCATACACAGAGGTAGGAGGTGATTTATTACCAATTGAGGCTGTTATAATACCAGGGGGCAAAGGTAATATTAAGCTAACAGGTAAACTAGGTGATGTTATGCAGGAATCTGCCCATGCAGCTTGGAGCTATGTTCGTTCACGTTGTCATGACTTTGGTATTAGGAAAGAAATGTTCCTCAAGAATGATATACACATACATGTACCAGAAGGTGCCACTCCTAAAGATGGGCCTTCAGCCGGAGCAGCAATTTGCAATACAATAGTCTCTGCATTTACTGGCATACCTGCAAATAAAGATGTGGCGATGACGGGTGAAATTTCTCTTCGTGGGCGCGTAATGCCAATTGGTGGTTTGAAAGAAAAAATGCTTGCAGCAGGTCGTGGTGGAATTAAAAAAGTTCTTATTCCTGTAAAGAATGTAAAAGACTTGGAGGATATTCCAGAAACTATTAAATCTAAGTTTGAAATAATACCAGTCTCAACTGTTGATGAAGTTTTAAAACATGCGCTTACAAAGGCGCTTAAGCCACTTACTGGTGAGGAGATAAAGGAGGATTTAGCTAAATTAGATCAACTTTCATCTATTCCCTCAAATGCTGGAAGGCAAGGTGAGGAAGCGCTTAAGCACTAAGTTTTAACTTGTTGAGGTTTGAGCTAGTTTTTTGCTTCATCTAGTTTTTCTGACTTATCATCATGATGAAAATCTATTACTGGAAGTTTTGATTCTATGATGTTTTCTGAAATATTTATAGTAGGAAAATTTTCCTTGTTAAACAGGTACATGTTAGATTTACCATTGATATCTTCAATTTCAAGGATGTCTCCTGAGCCATAGTTCTGTACAGTTTTAACTATTCCTACAGGCTCTTTGCTTGTTATATCAATTACTTTGATTCCAACTAAGTCAGAATAGTAAAATTCATCTTCATCAGGTTCTGGTAAATCGGCTTTTAAAATAAAAATTTCTGTTCCAACAAGCTTTTCGGCATCTTCTCGTGATGTCCATTGGTCTATGTTGCAAATAGCTTGTTTTCTTTTTATAAATCCAATTTTAATTTTAATTTCTTCATTTTTTATGTCTATGCAATTGTAGCTTTCTAATGAGTAAGGATCTTCACAGTAAAAATCTATTTTAACTTGGCCTTTTATCCCATGGGCGGAACTTATTTTTCCAATGAGTATAAGATCTTCCTTATTGTAATTATCTGTCATAAATTTTTTTGATTTATTTATAGTTGTTTCAAGTTTTATTAATAATTTATATTGAGTCTGATTCTGTTTAAGGCATTTTAAAGCTTATAAAGAAAATTTCTATAGTTATGCCTAGCACATAAAAAAATAGCAAAGCATATGATTATGCTTTGCTATTTTAGAATATTCTTAATTAAAGATATATATGCTTATTCGGCAGGTGTCTCTACAGTGGAATTAGCTTCTTCCGAAGCAGCCTCTGCTTTTTTTGCTTCAGCTTCGGCAGCGGCAGTTTCCGCTTCTTCTTTAGCTTTTGCATCAGCTTCTGCTTTCGCTTTCGCCGCATCTTCTGCTTTTTTATTAGCTATTTCTTCTTTTTTAATTTCTATAGTGTTAGCTCTTTTCTTTAATATTGACTTAAGTTGTGGGTTGTCATTCGCTATACCTAAACTGTCAATTAAAATAGCAACTCTTTCACTTGGAACAGCTCCTTGATCTAACCAATGCTTAACCCTATCTTTATCCAAAATAAGTCTTTCAGCACTATCTTTAGCTACTAATGGATTGAAGCTTCCAACTCTCTCGATGAATTTACCATCTCTAGGTGCTCTAGAGTCTGCAATAACAACGCGGTAGTATGGTTTTTTCTTTGCTCCGCCTCTTTGTAAACGTATTTTAGTAGACATAAATTTCTTCCATTAATCTTTAATTCTTTTTAAAAGGAAGGGCTTAATATCTTATAAAACTTGTAAAGTCAAAGCTTTTTTACCATAAATTCCAGTCACTGCTTATCCAATATACAATTCTTAAAATTATAAATACTACAGCGAAGATTATAAAGCTATATAGAATAATGTCTCCCCAGCTTAAATAAGACCAATAATCTAGACAATATTCTATGCTATGTGTACAATATTTATATAAATCTATCATAATTAAAAATTGTTACTCTTCATTATCAGTTAAAAGGCCCTTTAAGAAAATATAACACATATATATAACGCTGAATATTATTATGCCTGCAACAATTTTCCCAGGAGTATTTAACCAACTATACCAAGAAATAAAATCACTCCAATCTCTAATTAGTAACATATATCTCCATGCATCTACTGCGTAGCCTACCATAGTTAACTCCAATATTTAGTTATATATAGTCTTGTTTTTTCTTATTTATTACTCTTTTTCCATCGGGAATATCTTTGAGCACTGTTGTTCCTGCACCAATAATTGTGTTTTTACCTATTTTAATTGGCGCAACAATAGATGAGTTTGAACCTATGAAGCTGTTATCACCAAAAATAGTCTTAAATTTATTTTGGCCATCATAATTGCAGGTAATAGTTCCTGCTCCAATATTTACATTTTTGCCAATTTCTGAATCACCAATGTAGCTCAAATGGTTTACTTTACTTCCTGATCCTATGTCTGTTTTTTTTATCTCAACAAAGTTACCTATTTTTACATCATTTTGTAGTTCGCTATCAGGTCTAATTCTTGCATATGGGCCTATTACATTATTTTCTCCTATAACACAATTTTCGAGGTATGAGAATGATCTGATTAAAGTTCCTTTTTTTACTTTAACTTTTCCAGTAAATATTACATTGGGCTCAATTTCTACTCCAGATTCAATTTCTGATTCATTACTAAAATAAACTGTCTCTGGGGCATTTATAATTACACCTTGGTTCATAAATTTATTTCTTAGAAATTCTTGTCTAACCTTTTCTGCTGCGGCTCTTTCAATTTGCGAATTAACACCCATAACTTCCGTAGCTTCGGCAACAACAGCCTTGCAAAATAACCCTTCGGAAATTGCAATGGAAACAAGGTCAGTCAGGTAATATTCACCCTTAGAATTTTTATTATCTAATTGAGAAATTAACCTATCAAAATATTTCGAATCTATAGCAATAATTCCTGAATTACAAAAATCAATAGTTCGCTCCACATCATTTGCATCATTGTATTCAACTATTTCAATCAAGTTTTTCATTGCATCAAGTTTTAGTCTGCCATATTTCGCCGCATCTTCTGGGTAAAACCCTAAAACTGAAACAGCTACATTATTAGTATCTTTAAAGCTTTCTATTAAACTATTAATTGAGTTTTTCGAAATAAAGGGGCTATCACCATATAGGCATAAAATTTTCCCTTCAGTACCAATTAAAAAATCTTTGGAAATCATAACTGCGTGTCCAGTTCCTAGTCGTTCTGATTGGTTGATAACTTCTATTTCTGGATATTTTTGCTTTACAAATTTTACAGTTTCTGGTGCATCATCAGATGTAATAACTCCAATTCTTTCTGGGTTGCAGCTTTTTGCTAAATCAATTGAATAACTTACCATTTCAGTTCCGCATATTTTATGCATGACTTTTGGCGTATCATTTCTCATTCTTGTGCCTTTGCCAGCGGCAAGAATTAAAAAAGCATTGTTATTATTAATGTCAGTCATATATTATTTACCATGGATGATATTTCTTTAAATATATACACTTTAGGCTTTTATATTGCAATC
Source organism: uncultured Rickettsiales bacterium (assembly GCA_964352365.1). GTDB lineage: Bacteria > Pseudomonadota > Alphaproteobacteria > Rickettsiales > UBA8987 > CAYGRX01. The sequence continues at coordinate 875 of CAYGRX010000104.1, read as the reverse complement.
CTACTAGCAATCATAACCGTAATTTTTTTCGTTTTATGGTTAAAGGCCTCTAGAAAAGCTAATAAAGTTCCTACTTTATATGAAATGCTTGAGAAAGCAGAAAATTTAAGAGATCAACTATTAGATGAAGTTGAGTTTTTAAAGTCACTTAATCATAAAACCGAAATAAATGAGAAATTAGCCCTTCAGAAATTGGAGGCTGCTTACGCTAAGATGGAAGATTGGGAAGAAACTAAGCAGCAACATCTGCAAGCCGCTAAAGCTAGCATGGTTGAGGCTACAAGCATGCTTTCAAATAAACTTTTAGAAGATCATAAAAGAGAGAATGAACTTACTAAAAGAGACTCTGAAGAGAGGGTTAAAAGAGCTACAGAAGAATTACACGGTAAATTCAAAAATGTTTTTGAAAATATGAAGTCTTTATCTGATCAAGTTAACAACTTTGGCTCATCGGTTGATATAATTCAAAATTCTTTACTCAACCCACAAGGTGCAGGTGCACTTGCGGAAGTTGCTTTAGAAAACCTTCTTTCTAATTCTGGTTTAGAAAAGGGAAGGGATTTTATTATGCAATATTCTATTAATAATGATAATAGTGAAAAAAACTTTAGGCCAGACGCCGTGGTTTTTCTACCAAATGAAAGCGCTTTAGTTATTGATAGTAAAAGTTCAAAGTTTTTCCTTGAGTCTGGGATGTTTGAAAATGAAGACGTTTCTGGTGGTAAAAATCACGAGCTTAAAACATCAATGAAAAAACATCTTAATGACCTAATAAATAAAGACTATAAATCTCATTCATTTGAAGATTTTAAAAAGAATCAAAGGAATATAAATAAAAGCAATATTCATATGTTAATGTTTTTACCAACTGACAT
>CAYGRX010000103.1:4701-6965 GCA_964352365.1 uncultured Rickettsiales bacterium | reverse complement strand
GCACAGTCATGCTGATGGCCTTGGCAAAAGCTTGAACTCTTCCATGGATAAATATAATAAATTTGCAGCATCTTTTAACAGGGCTTTCCTATCTAATGCCAAGAAAATAAGCGCATTAGGAGTAGCAAATAAAAAGTCTGATAATGTTTTGAAGCTTAGAAAATATGAAGTTTTTAAGGCTGAAGACTAAAATGAATACTGAAATGTGTTTTTAGGTTTATCCTATACATAATAAAGTGAATATTAGCATATTTTAAGCTTAAACTTAATTGTATACAATTATTTACTTTTTATGTATAAGTTTTCAGATTATAATTTAACAAACAATATTGTAGATATACATAACGGAGATAAAGAATGAATAACAAAGCTATTACCAATAATAAAGGTTTTACCCTTGTAGAATTGGCAATTGTATTGGTGATCATCGGCTTACTAGTTGGTGGTGTACTTCAGGGGCAGGAATTAATCAAGCAAGCGCAAATTAGAAATACTGTTCAGCAGTTAATTTCTTTTGATGCAGCTGTTAACACTTTTAAAGCTAAGTATCGTCAGATGCCTGGTGATATTAGTAGAGCTAGCGCTTTCGGCTTAGATACACCTAAGGGTAGCTCAACTGCTAATGTTTCAGCTACTAACGATACTGAAAATGATGGTGATGGTGATGGCCACTTAGAGTCAATACCTAACGTAGTTGACGCTACTAGATTCGCAACCTACGCAGGTGAGATAGCTAACTTTTGGGTTCATATGTCTAATACAAATCTTATCAAAGGTGAATATAACAATAATTCATCAACGGCTGTTGTAACGGTAGTTGACGCATTTCCTGAATCTTCTGTAGGTTCTGGTGTTATAGCTCTTACTGAATCGGGTTATTTACACTGGCTTAGTGGTGTTAATAGTGTGTTAGATGATTTTGATGCTACTGAAGGAGTTGCGGGTTCGCCTCTAGGAAACCAATTAAGCCCTGAAGAAGCTTATGGTATTGATTCTAAGATAGATGATGGTCAACCTGATGCTGGAGTTGTAAGGGCCGTTAGTGCATTTAACATAACAACATCAGTGTTCACGGATGATGCTGCTGCTGCTGATAACTGTAACACTGCTGGTGAATATAATTTAGCTGATGATACTAGGCTTTGTACAATCAAAATTAGATCTTCAAGCTAGTTGAAATTATTTAAGTATATATATATGCTTTAAAGGCCTTCAGTTGAAGGCCTTTTTTTATGACTATAAATAATCATTGTTATCACTTCCTTTAGGTGGTGCGCGCGTCAGAAACTATAAACTAATCACAGCTACCCTAAGCAATAATATGTTAATTTAGCCCTAACTATAAGGGAAGGGGGCTTTAGTAGAAAGTTATTCCTTGTTATCTTTTTCTGCGTATGGATTTTTCCCTTTTACTAAGTGGATTCTAATTGGTACTCCTTCTATATCAAACTCGTCACGGATTGAGTTCTTTAAATATCTAACATAGCTTTCAGGAAAGTTCTTCAAGTTACTACTAGTGTAAATATTAAATGTGGGAGGTCTTGATTTCGCTTGAATTGCATACTTAAATTTTACCCTTCTACCTCCGCAGATAGGCGGGGTATTAGCGTTAGTTGCGTGTTCTAGCCATTTATTAACCTTTGAAGTTGAAATTTCATTATTCCAGCTTTCATATGTTTTTATGCATGCTGGTAAAACCCTATTTACACTTTTTCCTTTTAGTGCCGATATAGTCAGAATCTTCGAGGTTTTTGCCTTGGATAATGAGTAATCTAGCATTATTTCTAGGTTTTCCATTAATGTGTCACGTTCTTCGCGTGTCATCAAATCCCATTTATTTACTGCTATAACCAAGCCTTTTCCCTCAGTCATAATCATATCTGATAGGCTAAGCTCAATTTTATCTATGCCTTCTTTGCCATCAACTAGCAAAACTGCAATGTTTGCATAGTTTAGAGACTTAACAGAATCTTGAACGGATAGCTCTTCAAGAAAATCCCCTTTTCTAAATTTCTTTCTTATACCAGCGGTATCAACAAGTTTTATTTCTGTTCCATCTGTGTGTGTAACAGTTACATAAACTGAATCTCTAGTAGTTCCTGCCAAATCAGATGTAATTGATCTCTGTTCACCAAAAATCGCATTAAATAAAGTCGACTTTCCAGCATTTGGCCTACCTATTATTGCAACTGTCAGGTCATCTTTGGATAAATCTTTTTCATTATTAAAATCTAAAAAGTTTTTTTCACACTCTTCAATAATTC
>CAYGRX010000103.1:0-4691 GCA_964352365.1 uncultured Rickettsiales bacterium | reverse complement strand
CTATCATATAAATCACCGAAACCTAGGCCGTGTTCAGCTGATAGTATAACTGGCTCGCCAAAGCCCAGCTTATAGCTTTCAGCAATTCCTGGTGATTTTCTTTCATTTTCACATTTATTAACCAAAAGTATCTTTGGCTTTTTTATTTTTCTAATTTTTCTGGCAAAATGGTCATCCATTGGAGTTATTCCGTCCCTGCCGTCAATAGTAAAAAGAATTATATCAGCTTGGTTAACTGCCTCCATAGTTTGTTCGACCATAAGCTCTTCAATAGAATCTTTGCCAGCTTTTTCTAGGCCTGCTGTATCAATAAGTTTAAAATGTAAGTCACCTATTTTTGCGTCAACCTCCTTACGATCACGAGTTAGTCCGGGTTTGTTGTGGACCAATGCACTGCGTGTTCCGCTTAAACGGTTAAATATAGTAGATTTACCAACATTTGGCCTACCTATTATTGCAATTTTCAAACTCATTTATATTATGGTTTAGTTTAGAAACGCATCTTAATATAAAAATTCAGGTTAATACAATGAAAAACGAAACTTCTGAGATTTGCTCTAAAATAGAAAGCTCTATCTCCACTATTCGGAGGTGCCTTTGACCCTGATTCAAAAAGGCTAGAGCTATTAGATTTTGAAAGTAAAGTTAACGACCCTAAGCTTTGGGATAACCAAGAAGCTGCCCAAATACTATTAAAATCTAAGGCTAGGACTGAAAATTCATTGAAAAATTTTGATGCGGTATCAAATGAATTTGAAAATCTAAGGGATCTTAATGAGCTGGCAGAAATTGAGGGGGATAAAGAAACTTTATTGGAAACTGAAAAGGAGTTATCTTCTTTGTATGATAAAGTTCAAAAGCTTGAAATTGAATCTTTATTTTCTGGCAAGGCAGATGACTCTAATTGCTTTGTTGAGATTCATAGTGGAGCAGGGGGAACGGAAAGCTGTGATTGGGCTGAAATTTTATTACGCATGTATATAAGGTTTGCTGATCAAAACGCCTTTGATACTGAAATTATTGATGAACTTGCAGGAGAGGAGGCGGGTATAAAATCAGTTATTCTAAAAATATCAGGAGATTTCGCTTTTGGTTGGTTGAGGTCGGAAGCTGGTGTTCATAGGTTGGTTAGAATATCACCGTTTGACTCCGCCTCAAGAAGGCACACTAGTTTCGCAAGTGTATGGGTATATCCTGAAGTTGATGAATCTATTGATATAATTATAAACGATAAAGATTTGCGGGTTGATACATTTCGTGCATCTGGTGCGGGGGGGCAACATGTTAACAAAACAGACTCTGCAATCCGTATAACTCATGAGCCAACTAACATAGTCGTGTCTTGTCAAACTTCACGCTCTCAGCATTCTAATCGGGCAGAGGCTATGAAGATGTTGAAGGCTAGGCTTTATGAGTTGGAGCTTAGAAGGCAAATGGAAGAAAAGCAGGAGGCTAATTCCACTAAAACTGATAATAGTTGGGGGAATCAAATAAGGTCATATGTTCTTCATCCCTATCAAATGGTAAAAGACCTCAGAACTGGTTTTGAAACTTCAGATACTGATGGTGTGTTAGATGGTAAGCTCACAGGCTTCATGAATGCTTACTTAAGTAATTAATTTTTTTGAGCGAGGTGGTGTGAAGCTGGCTCTTAATTTACCATGAAGGGGTGGGGTAAACTTATTGCCAGCTTCTATTCAATTGATAGGTAGTTTAAAATAGATTCTATAAATATAATTCTAGAATTTATATTTAACTTTACCAACTACTGAATATTCGGTTTCACTATCTTCATCGTGGTTGTCATCTTTAACAACTTCAGCTGAGATAAACATATCTAAATCTTCTTGGATATTTTTTTGATATGCTGATTGGAATTTTACTGTTCTGCCGCTAGGAGTTAAATCATGGCTAAATCCTGTGATAGAACTTTGCCCAGCATTATTAACTCTATAAGTAACCCCATTTGCGCTCCCGCTAATAACTCTAAGAGGTTGACTTAATGCAACTGTTAGTGAATCTGAACCGAAAATTTCCTTTCTAGTTAGGGCTATGTTATAAGAGTCTGTTATCATATCTTCAACATTACTGAATAAAGATCTTTGGCCTGCATCTGCACTAGTGATTCCCATATAAGCGGAGGCAAATAAGTTCCATTTGTCATTAAAGTCATAGTTGATATCTAAGCCAGCAAACATTGTTTTTGCTCCGTCAGAAATATCTAATACGCCAGTTGATTGAGTTCCAAATAATGTATCAAACTCCAAAACTAAACCTTGTTTAAAATTGAAACCAAGTTTGCTGTTAGGTTTGTAGCCAATTTCTAGAACACTTGCAGCGAAGCTAGCAAAATCCTCGTCGGAAGAATATAAAGTGGTCATTTTAGTGCTTAAACTATCTGAAAACTTATATCCTATGCCTGTAGTTAGAACTTTTGCCTCATCAGCAAATTGAATATAAGGCATTTCGAAAACTTCGTTACTAATAAAGTTATTTACGTTAAATGCTTTATTATCATTGTTAAATACATCAACAACTTCTCTAGTAAAACCTACGCTCATACTAACATCATTGTTTATTTTATAGTCGGCAAATGCTTCAAATGAGCCAGCCTCTAGCTGTTCTTGTGAAAGATTGGCACTACTTAATCTTAGTGATAAGTTTTCAGTTACTTTAGTTGATGCAGGTTTTGCATTACTTGTTCCAATTCTTTTTCCAGTATCAGCAAAGTCCTCTTTATCATCATCTTCATCAATAATAGCTGAATTTAAGCTGGTTGCTTCAAAATCTCTGCCGAAATCATCAGTTATAGTTACTGTGTTGACTGATGCTATATTGTTTAATGCGTTACCGAAAGGTGAGTTTTTAGCAACTAAAATTGAAGCTGATTCGTCCTCCAAATTTACTACTGCCCCACTTGCTAATGCTAAGGATGATGTTCCAACAGGGTTGAATGCAGCTTCTAAGTTTGCAATTCCCCAGCCATATATATTGTCTCTTCCTGTCGCGCCTAGATCTGTAGCTGTTTCTTTTAAAATTTCAAATACTTGCTGACCGGATAAGAAGTCCCAGCCAGAATGTAGTAAAGCCATTTGACCTGTTAAACCTGGTGCAGCAAAAGATGTTCCGCTTGCTCCAATTGGGCTTGAAGGATCACCTGCAGGTGCTGACATGCAGTAATATAAATCACCACATACATTGCTATAGCTAGCTCTAGTCCAGCTACTTCCACTTGAGTGAACTGCGACAACGGAAACCATTACACCAGTTCCACTTGTTGAGTTGGTAGCTTGATCCGCATATTTTGCAGGAGATCCAGAGCCACCACTATACCCATCATTACCAGCAGCCATTATTAAGTTGTGCCCTCTATCTAAAACCTGTCTTAATTGCCCTACATCAAAACTTCCTGTGGGTCCAGAACCCCAGCTATTATTAAAGAAGCCAACTTTATCAGTTCCTTGGTTTGCTGCCCAGTTCATTGCTCCATAAGGGTCACCACCATTGAACATTGAGCGTAATCTTATATCTTCAACGCCGTTTGCATAGCCTTGAACATTTAAGGTGTTGCTATTATCTGCAGCGGCCCATGCTGCTACAACCGTTCCATGTGTTACGTTAGATGCGCCGCCAATAGACATGTTACCAGTTGTATCGCCACTTGGGTTTAGGCTTAATTCAGTTAATCTGCCATCAAACATACTTTGAAACCAAGCATATTTACTGCTGCTTGTTAACTGGCTTTCAGTAGGGAACCAGTCAATTATGCCTATAAATGTATTATCTCCGCTACCGTCTATTCCTCTTGCGTAAGCATAATGTGCCCCTAATCTTATTAATGCATTATTTGGATGGTTATTTATTACAGAGCTATTTACATAATCTGCAGGATCATCAACAAATGCTATTGGGGATCTTGAGTCACTGAATCCATCACCAGGAGGAGTTCCGCCATCACCAGGAGGAGTTCCACCATCTCCAGGAGGAGTTCCACCATCACCGAATAATTCTTCACATGCATCTATGCCGGGGTTATCTTGACAAAATTCACAAAATGCTTGGTTATCATCAGGTGGGCAAGTTTCTTCCCCTGGAGGAGTTCCGCCATCACCAGGAGGAGTTCCGCCATCATCAGGAGGTGTTCCGCCATCATCAGGAGGTGTTCCGTTGCCGCCACTACATAACCATGAGTCATTACCTACAGCTTCACAAACTCCACATAAAACCGGATCATAACTAGAAGAACTTGTATCGCAATAATCTTCAGTTGTGCCTGACTCACACAAGAAATGATCATTATTTACTGCCTCGCAAAATAATTCTAATGAGGTTCCAAGTGGATTAGTTTCGGATAAGGTAACTATTTGTTCTGTTGTTACACCACACAATCTATTCATTTGAGAGTCACTTGAAAGTAATCCAGACTTGCAAATTTGACAAAAACTTCCTTGGTTTAAACCTGTTGTAGGCTCGCAAACAGCAAGCTCTTGTAAAGCTCTTTGATCAGGGCCTGTAGAATCTATGGTGCCACTAGAGCCACCACCTCCACTTAAAGCCGCAACTAAGCCACCTGCAGCCGCTAATCCTAAGCCACCCCATGCCCAAGTGGAGCTAAGGCCTTCAGTAAGTTGAGGGTTAATTTTAGGCGTTTTTATATTGGTAACTTCCTGTCTAGATAATGAGTATCTAGC
>CAYGRX010000102.1:0-6967 GCA_964352365.1 uncultured Rickettsiales bacterium | reverse complement strand
GTTTACACTCCCTTTGCTAAAAAAGCTAAAGCAGAAGTTCCAGTAAGAAATTTGTATAAATCCCCACAAAAGCAAAATCTCAACTTCCCTCATAATGTAAATTCAACAAAATTATCTAGCCTTAATTTACTCCCCAAAGAGCCTGACTGGGGGAAAAAGATGTTGGACTATTGGGATTTTACTGAGGCCCATGCGGCAAAGGAATTAGATGAGTTTATTGAAGATAGAGTTCAAAATTATGGCAGAGATAGAGACCGCCCAGATAGATTAGGAACTTCAGTTCTATCACCCTTTTTTCATTTTGGAGTTTTAAGCCCTCATCAAGCATATCACAAGGTGAATCAGTCCAGAACTACATCAAATGAAAAGGGCGTTGAAAAATATATAAATGAACTTTATTGGCGTGAATTTAGCTATAATTTAATGTTCCATTTTTCTGAGATTGCAGATGAAAATTTCCGCCCTGAATTTGACAATTTTCCGTGGGAAGATAATAAGGAATTTATTGAGCGTTGGCAAAAAGGACAAACTGGCTACCCGATTGTTGATGCAGGAATGCGAGAGCTATGGGAAACAGGCTACATGCATAACCGCGTAAGGATGATTGTCGGCTCTTTTCTCACCAAACATTTGCTTACCCACTGGAAGCATGGTGAAGATTGGTTTTGGGACACACTTGTTGATGCAAGCCCAGCAAATAACGCTGCAAGTTGGCAGTGGGTTGCAGGTTGTGGTGCAGATGCGGCACCATATTTCCGTATATTTAATCCAATTTCTCAAGGTGAAAAATTTGACCCAAATGGTGATTATGTTCGCAAATGGGTTCCCGAAGTTGCAGGACTGCCAAATGATAGAATCCATAAACCATGGGAGGCAAACCAAGATATGTTTGACTCTGCAAGTTTAGAGCTAGGTGTGGATTACCCCAAGCCAATCGTTGACCACATGCAAGCACGTGACGCCGCTCTTAAAGCTTACGAAAAAATAAAAAAGAAGAAGGATTAAATTCTTTGTGCCTAGCGTTAACCTTTAGTTAATGATTTTGTGATATGATATGTAAATAAAGATATATATTTTATTTATGCAACATGTTCAAATCACTGCATTAAGCCATTTAATTTTGTGTCACGGAGTACATGCGAAAGGCAAAATAGAAGATAGAACTGCATATTTACAAAGATATCCAGAAGAAAAGTTAGAGATAGACTTTTCAAAAATAGATAAAATAGCAAAATTTGACAGGGTGATATGTCACCCGCGCTCTAGTATAGCCAGAGAACAAGCCATAAAAGGTAGTGATGTTGATGGCGGATTATTTGTAACAGACACACCAATAGGAGAAGCTAATGAGTTAGCTGTTGTAAACGAATTAAGAAGGCAGGGGTTTGAAGTACTCCATGAAAGTGAAGCAAGACCTCATAATCGCCACGAAGTAATAGAATTTAGAACTCATGATGAAATAATAGCGCAACGTAAAAAAATAGAAGTAGGCTCTGATAGCGGTGATAATTTAATACAAAATTATCAAGCCCGAAACGTTTTAATGTATTACGGTGGTAGGCAGATGCATGGAAATGGGCTTGCAAGGGAGGCCGCAGATTATATCAAGGTTCCTGATAAAATGAAAGAGTCATTAAAATATTTTTTAAGTGAAGTTTTAAATTTTAATCCAAAAGCAAAAACGGCAGAGAAATTATTTGAAATAGGTTATAATAGAAACACAAGTTTCAACCCTGGGATTACAATTACCAATATAACTAATAGTGGTGGGCAAGATGTTTTCGGAAAATAAAATTGTTAAGAAAATAATAAATGAAAAAACAACATCGATTTACGGCGTTTCTGATGTTGATAATACAGGTCAGGAATTACATATGGTTTTTTCAATTTCAAAGGCTGATGAAGCTAAGCTAAAAGATGATAGTTTCGATATTTATGAGAACACAAATATATTACTTTTAGGCACAGGCCCACTCCCAGAAAACATTGTACAGATAGTAGAAGATTTATATAAAAAATCTAACTAGCTTTTTTCTCAACCGTTGCTCTTTGCTCCATAACGGAAACAAATTGTTCAAAGATGTAAACTGAGTCACGTGGCCCAGGGGAAGCTTCAGGGTGATGTTGTACTGAAAAAACATCTTTATCAACCATTGCAATTCCTTCATTTGTATTATCAAACAACGAAATGTGAGTTTCTTTAATACCTGCTGGCATGTCATCACGAGAAACTGCAAAGCCGTGATTTTGCGAAGTTATTTCAACTCTATTAGTAGCAATGTTTTTCACAGGGTGATTTGCACCACGGTGGCCTTGATGCATTTTAATAGTTTTACAACCAAGTACTTCCGCTAAAATTTGATGCCCTAAACAAATACCAAAAACAGGAATATCAGCATCAATAATTTTTTGAACTACATCCTTAACATATTTAACTGTTTGGGATGGATCACCCGGCCCGTTTGATAGGAATACTCCATCAGGCTTTTGTGAAATAATATCTTCCGCTGAAGTTTCTGCATTAACAACTGTCAAATCACAACCAGCTTCCGCCAAATTGCGAAGAATGTTTTTCTTAATACCAAAATCAAGTGCTATAACTTTATATTTATTGCCAGATTTTTCATTATAAGCGTTGTTTGGCTGGTTCCAGTTACCTTGTGTCCATTTGTATGATTCTTTAACTGAAACATTTTTTGCAAGCTCTAAGCCTTTCATTGAAGGTAGAGATTTTAGTTTGTCGTTTAGCTTATCAATATCAATCTCATCAACAGAATTTGCAAATGCGATTACACAGTTTTGCGCGCCGTTATCACGAATGTGAGCAGTTAACGCACGTGTATCTACGCTAGTTATGCCAACTCTATTATTTTCTTCAAGCCATTTATGTAGCGTGCCCTGTGAGCGATAATTTGAAGGTGAAGTTAAATCTGCACCAAAAACTAGTCCAGCCGCGTATGCTCTATCACTTTCATAATCGTCTTCATTAACACCAACATTGCCGATATGTGGAAATGTAAAACAAATAACCTGACCATAATAAGATGGATCAGTTAAAATTTCTTGATAGCCCGTAATTGAAGTGTTGAAACAAATTTCTCCACCAAAATAGCCTTTTGTGCCAATTCCACGACCAAAGAAGATCGTGCCATCTTGCAGTAACAAAATAGCATTTTTATTTTTTTGACTCATGAGCCTTTGATTCTCGAACATTTTTAACCCTTATAACATGCTTTACGCGCTGCTTTTACAATATTATCTGATTGAGGCAAAGCCAATTTTTCTAAATTTTCAGCATATGGAAGTGGAACATCTTCTCCACAAACACGAATTGGCGGGTGATCAAGATAATCAAAAGCTTGCTCACTAACCACCGCTGAAATTTCAGATGAAATACCTGCGAACGGCCAACCTTCTTCACAAGCAACTATTCTATTAGTCTTTTTAACAGACTTTATAATAGTATCAGTATCAAGCGGGCGGATTGTTCTAAGGTCAATCACTTCAGCGGAAATGCCTTCTTTTTCAAGCTGTTCTGCTGCCGCCAATGCTTTATCAACTAGTAATGAAAATGCAGTGATTGTAACATCAGTGCCTTCACGTACAACTTTTGCTTTACCGATTTCACAAAGATATTCTCCTGAATCAAATTCCTCTTCGTCAGGAACAGTATATTTTTTACCGTAAGAAATTTCATTCTCTAAAAATATTACTGGGTTTGGATCACGGATAGCAGCTTTCATTAAACCTTTTGAGCTTTCTGCATCCCATGGAGCGATAACAATTAATCCTGGGCAATGCGCGTACCAACTTGCGAAACATTGCGAATGTTGCGCACCAACACGAGCAGCCGCACCGTTAGGACCACGAAAAACTATTGGACACTTAACTTGTCCACCACTCATATAGTTAGTTTTTGCAGCAGAGTTGATTATTTGGTCTATAGCTTGCATAGCGAAGTTCCAAGTCATGAATTCAACAACTGGTTTTAAGCCAGCCATGCTTGCTCCAACACCAATACCAGCAAAGCCATGTTCAGTAATTGGAGTGTCTATCACACGTTTATCACCAAATTCTGCAAGTAGACCTTCTGTAACCTTGTATGCACCCTGATATTCCGCAACTTCTTCACCCATTACAAAAACATCACTATCAAGTCTCATTTCTTCAGCCATTGCATCTCTAAGTGCAACTCTTACAGTTTGTTCATTTGCCATAATTTATTCATCTAAATTTTAAGTAGTATATAGGTTATTTTGCCTTTAATATCTAGGAAAATTTTGAAGATTATCATAAGATCGTAAATGGATACAATTTTTGCATTATCAAGCGGCAAAGGCAAATCTGGAGTCTCAGTTATTAGGGTTTCAGGAAAGGAAGCTTTTGCTTGCCTAGAAGCTTTTAAAATTAGTAACGTTGAAGCAAGGTCTACAAGCCTCAAAAAGCTGCGCAACCCAAATAATGAAATTATTGATAGCTCCTTAGTACTAAAATTTGTTTCACCTGCAAGCTTCACTGGAGAAGATGTTATTGAAATTCATGCTCATGGGTCAATTGCGGTTGTTTCTGAAATTTTAGGAATATTAGAATCAATACCAAACTATCGCCACGCGGAAGCAGGCGAGTTTTCAAAAAGAGCATTTGAAAATGGTAAAATGGATTTGCTTCAAGCAGAGGGATTAGCAGACTTGATAGAGTCAGAAACTAAATCACAAAGGGCGCAAGCCGTTCGCCAAATGGAAGGTGAATTTTCAGGAATATACGAAAATTGGCGTGAACGTGTGATTGAAATTATGGCGTTTATTGAGGCGTTTGTTGATTTTCCTGATGAAGACATACCACAAGATTTGGAGCTTCAAGCACGCGCTAAAGTGCAAACAATTATCAACGAAATAGAAAAACAACTTAATAATAATATTGCAGAAAAAATCCGTGATGGTTTGGTCATCACTATTTTAGGCAAACCCAATGTTGGCAAATCTACCCTTATAAACTTACTTACTAAGCGTGAGCTTGCAATTGTAAGTAATATTGCTGGCACAACACGTGATAGTTTAGAGGCTCATTTTGAAATTTCAGGAATTCCTGTTACACTTATCGACACCGCAGGAATTAGAGAAACTAAAGATGAAATTGAAGAGGAGGGAGTAAGGCGAGCTTTAGAAAAGGCAGAAAAATCAGATTTTAAAATTTATATTATTGATGCTACTAATCCTGAAATTGATGAAAATTTGATTGATGAAAACACTTTGGTTTTGGTTAATAAAACAGATGTATCAAATGATTTGTCAGCAATTGAGGAAACAAACTACGCGATAATAAAAACCTCGCTAAAAACTGGTGATGGTGTTGATGAAATATTAACAAAACTATCAGAAATTGCAGAAAAATATTCTAGCATTAGTGAGGCTGGAATTGTTACACGTGCCAGACACAGAAATTTGCTTCATAATACGTTAGAAAACTTAAACAACTTTATTGAAGTGCGCAAAAATGAACTGCCGATTGAAATCGCCGCTGAAAATTTAAGACTTGCAAGCTTCGGAATTGGTAAAATCATTGGTAAAATTGACGTTGAAGATGTTCTAGACAAAATCTTTAGTGAATTTTGTATCGGGAAATGATAAACTGTAAAATAACTTAGGGAATAACTCATGAAACCAGTTAATATCACCCAAGAAATGGCGGATTTTATTTTAAAACAGAATGAGACAACTCCAGAAGGGGAAATATTACATAGTATTTTCTCAGATAACCCTAGTGGCAGCGACTCGGTTTCATACAAACAAAAAATTGGAGTCGCTATAATTGGCATAACTCAAAATCTAGATTTTGACAAACTCCATAAATTTAAAGGAAGTGAAAAATTTGACACAGACTACAGGGATGCATTTATAAGCCAACTAAAGATATATGAAAATAACCCTAAATCAAGACCTTCTTTATTAGTTAAAATGCCTCGAGATGTAGAAATTGATTTAGTAGAATGGTGTGAATATGCAGGCTATGATGAATCTAAAACTAGGAATTACCTAACTGAGAGAGGGTATAATGTTCCTTCACCTAAAAAAGAAGATATTGATCCGAATGAAGGAGCGAACTATCTAAAAATTATTAGAAAAGAGAAAGGCGACAGTGGCGGTGGCTTTAAGCCACCTAGACCTAGAGGCGATGATTTTTTTAGTCGTTAAGATTTTCTCTTAAGTCTTTTGAAAGGATAAATTAAGCTAATAATTAGAAACTTTACTTATACAGAAATAATTTAAGAGATCCCGTGCCAAGCACGGGATAAATTCCGACTAAAGCTTTTTTCAAAAGCTAAGTCTCACTTACATATTGGGGTAGTTAGGGCCACCACCACCTTCTGGCGTTGTCCAAACAATATTTTGTGTCATATCTTTGATGTCACAAGTTTTGCAATGCAGGCAGTTTTGCGCATTTATTTGGAATCTTTTTTCACCATCTGTACCATCAATAACTTCATATACTCCAGCAGGGCAATATCTTGTTTCAGGAGAAGCATAATTTGCATAATTATGTGAAATTGCGATTGATTCATCCTTTAGCTTTAGATGCGCTGGCTGATCCTCTTCATGATATGTTCCTGATAGATATACGCTAGATAAAAGATCAAAAGAGATTTTGCCATCAGGCTGTGGATATATAATTTCTTTAGCGTTTTCTTTCTTTTTAGTTTGTAGGTGATCTGGATGATGATGGAATGTCCATGGTGCTTTCCCACGCAAAATCAAAGTATCAATTGCTGAATAAAGTAAACCACCCCATAAGCCCCATTTTGCAAATGCTGGGCGAATGTTTCTAGCCTTGCGCAATTCATCATAAATCCAAGAATCTTGAATAGCATTTTCATATTCGCTCGGGGTTACTCTACCATCTTCTATAGTTAAATATACGGCTTCCGCTGCAAGCATTCCTGATTTAATAGCAGTGTGAGAGCCCTTAATTT
>CAYGRX010000101.1:0-6971 GCA_964352365.1 uncultured Rickettsiales bacterium | reverse complement strand
TGAGGCTAGTTATGCAGAAATCTATAACAGGTCCATAAGTGATAATGAGGGATTTTGGTCAGAACAAGCCGATGAGTTTTTAGATTGGGACAAAAAATGGTCTAAGGTAAAAAATTGTAGCTATAAAAAGAATGATGTTTCCATAAAATGGTTTGAGGGTGCAAAACTTAACCTTTGTTACAATGCAGTTGATAGACATGCAGAAAAAACCCCTGACAAAGTTGCAATTATTTGGGAAGGCGACAACCCTGAAGAAGATCAAAAAGTTACTTATGCGCAGTTAAAATCTGAAGTTTCTAAATTTGCAAATATATTAAAAGAGCTCGGCACTAAGAAAGGAGATGTTGTTACTTTATATATGCCTATGATTTTAGAGGCGGCTTATGCAATGCTTGCCTGCGCAAGAATTGGAGCAATTCACAGCGTTGTATTTGGAGGCTTTTCCCCCGAAGCTTTAAAAGGCAGAATTTTAGACTGCAAATCTAACTTAGTTATAACTGCCGATGAGGGAGTTAGAGGCGGAAAAACTGTTGGACTGAAAAACAATGTTGACGAAGCAATTAAAGAGATTGATGACATTAAAAGCTTAGTGGTTAAACGCACTGGCGGCAATATTGACTGGAAGGAAGATCGCGACTTTTGGTACCATGATTTATATAATAAGGCGCCCGATATATGTGAATGTGAAAGCCTAGATGCTGAAGACCCGCTTTTTATTCTTTATACATCTGGTTCAACAGGCAAACCAAAAGGCTTACTTCACTCAACAGGTGGCTATGGAGTTTATGCAGCGGTAACTCACAAATATACATTTGATTATCAAGATGGTGATATTTATTGGTGCACCGCTGATGTTGGCTGGATAACAGGCCATAGTTATATAGTTTATGGCCCGCTAATCAATGGCGCGACAACCTTAATGTTTGAAGGCGTACCCAATTATCCTGATTGCAAAAGATGCTGGCAAATTGTTGACAAACATAAGGTTACTCAATTTTATACTGCACCAACTGCAATCAGGGCTTTGATGGCAAATGGCGATGAATCCGTCAAGGGTACAAACCGAGATAGCTTACGCATTTTAGGTACGGTTGGCGAACCAATAAATCCAGAAGCTTGGCGTTGGTATTATGAATCTGTTGGCAAAAAAAAATGCCCGATTGTTGATACTTGGTGGCAAACAGAAACAGGCGGTTTTTTAATTACCCCAATGCCTTACGGCATAAAACAAAAACCCGGAAGTGCCACAAAACCATTTTTTGGAATTCAACCCGCAATTATTGATAGTGATAACAATATATTAGAAGGGGAATCTTCTGGAGCTTTATGTATTCTAGATAGCTGGCCTGGACAAGCAAGAAGTATATATGGTGACCATCAACGTTTTATTGATACCTACTTCAGCCAATATGAAGGTAAATATTTCAGTGGAGATGGCGCAAAACGAGATAAGGACGGTTATTTCTGGATTACTGGTAGAATGGATGATGTATTAAATGTTTCTGGCCATAGGCTTGGAACTGCCGAAATTGAAAGCGCACTAGTTTTACACAAAGATATTTGTGAAGCAGCCGTTGTAGGCTACCCACACAATTTAAAAGGGCAAGGCATATATTGCTTTGTAACTTTGAATAACGGAACATTAGAAACAGATGAATTAAAGGGTGAACTTACTAAGCTTGTCAGATCAGAAATTGGCCCAATAGCTAAACCTGACCTAATTCAATTTGCATCTGGCTTACCAAAAACTAGAAGCGGCAAAATAATGCGCCGTATTTTGAGAAAAATTGCAGAAAATGATTTTGGAAATCTAGGTGATACAAGAACATTACTTAATCCAGAAGCAGTTGATGATTTAATAAAAAACAGAGTTAATAAGTAATTTTGTATGAAAAAAATTCTATTTGTATGTTTAGGGAATATTTGCAGGAGCCCTACAGCTCAAGGTATTTTTGATAAATTTATAAATAACAATGGCTTAACCAAAAAATATAAGAGTGATTCCGCAGGTACAAGTAGCTGGCATGTTGGCAGCCATCCAGATGCTAGATCTATGAAACATGCAAAAGCGAGGGGTTATAATTTAGAAAATTATCGCGGAAGACAAGTTGATTTTGGCGACTTTTATGATTTTGATTTGATTCTTGCAATGGATGAACAAAATTTTGAAGATTTAATTAGAATTGCTCCAAGTGAAATGGCAGATAAAGTAAAATTAATTTTGGACTATGGTGACTCGGGCTTAAAATCAGTTCCCGACCCATATTATAAGGGTGAAGAAGGATTTGAAGAGGTTTTAGATTTACTAGAGAATGCCGTTAAGGGGCTAATAAATAAAGTTTAATAACATTTCTATTTGCTAGCTACTTTTGATTTTTGGGAATGAACATTAGGCCACAAGATTTACCACCTGCAAAATCATAGTCATATGTATCACCTATATTTATAAGGCCAAATTCCTCAAACTCTCTATTCGCACTATCTATACAAGCGGACGCGATTAAGTAACCATCATAAGGCTTTCCATCATCAATTTTCAAATCAATCGCTAATGCATCATCAGCAAGAATAGCAGAGCCAACTGGCGAAGAACATGGATCACCAGAGCCATAACTAACTCCATTCGTACAAAGTACATTTTTATTTTTAGCTGCATTAGGCAAGAAGCCATCATTCCAAAAACCAGAATATCCTAGCGAAATGGTAGTGTCATCAAAACTAGTTTCAGGAAAATTAGTGCCTATAATTACAGCTGAATCAAATGTGTAATCAGCCTTAATTATTTCAGATAGAGATAGTTGCTGCCAAACTCTACCCGCCTCTAAATTATCAACCTTGCCATTACCATTACCGTCACAAGTTCCATCACCCACGTCAGCATCTGGACAAGGAGTCGTATCAGAGTCTTCTCCCCAATAGTCGGTAGCGTTACGCATATCACCTGGAACCGAATCATACTTTAGCTCAAAAGTGTTATTTGCAGCCTCGTAAGATCTTATATCAGCTATTAATGAGTTGTGCTTTGATGATTTTAGAATTTCCTGTCCAGCGAAAACACCTACCATAATTAGCGCAATTATGGTTAATGATATTGCAAGCTCAATAACTGTAAATGCAGCATTATTTTGAGGAGTTTTTTTCATTAGAGATTCTCTCTTTCAATAAAGAAAAACATTATACAGTTTGGATCTGATACATCCGCATCCGCCTCAGCAGATGTAAGATCCCAGTTAGTGGAAGCCGCCGCTACATCTAAACATTTTTTATAAGCTGTGCCATCATACCCTGAGTTTGCCCTGATTTCTCCTGAATCAATAGAGTCATCATCATATTTTTTATCTATTTTTGATGCATTTTGAGGGCTTATAAAAGAATCGTCCAGTTGATTACTTCTATCTTTAGCAACCTTCACAACTAAACCATTTTCATATGAGTTTGTATAAAATGCTTCAAAAGATTTATTACCTGCTGTAGTTGGAGTTGAATATAGCATATAACCCGCCCCGTCTGAATAAGAAGACCTCATTATAACTCCGCCAACATTTCGTACATATGGATCTCCTCCCCTCTCATAATCATCCTTAATAATTTCGGCTAAGCTAAGATGCTCAAAAACCGCGAATAACTCTCTATCTGTTCCAGAGCCAAACTGGGTAATTTTACCATTACCATTGCCGTTTATTGTAGTGCTCCAATAGTCTGTGGCATTACGTATGTCCCCCGGAAGATTACCATCGAATTGAAGTCTAAAACTATTAACTGCGGTTTTTATCTGACTAACCTCAGATATAAGAGAGGATGTTCTAGAAGAGTTAATTAGGCTTTGCGCACCAATTACGCCCGCAACAATCATACCAGAAATTACAAGAACAATAGCAATTTCAATAAAAGTGAAGGCGCTTTGCGTGTATATTAATTGCCTTTTAGGCTTAGGGCTAAAAGATTTCTTAAGGCGAAATTGTTCAGAATGACAATTAATTATACTCATTCCAAATTTCATCAAAAACTACCTTAAAACATCTGTGTAAAGTTCATTCGCATCAGGGTGAGGACTGTTTTTAGCGAACTCCACTGCTTCAGCGATTATATCTTTTACTGATTTATCAATCTTTTTGAAATCTCCTTCAGATGCAATATTATTTTCAAGCATCATTTTTTGAAGGTTTATAATAGGATCTTTATGCTCTTTTATATCTGCAACTTCTTCTTTTGTTCTATAGTTTGCAGGATCACTCATTGAATGACCTCTATAACGATAAGTTTTCATCTCAACCAAATATGGCCCTTTGCCTGAACGTACGTGCTCATAAATTTCTTTAGAAGTTTCATAAACTTCAAGCACATCCATTCCATTTACTTTTTTACCCGGAATTCCGAAAGATTCCCCGCGAGTGTAAAATGATGGATTAGCCGCTGAACGATGAGTTGACGTACCCATTGCATATTCGTTATTTTCAATGATAAACACAACTGGTAGCTGCCATAGAGAAGCCATATTCCAAGCTTCGTAAACTTGACCTTGGTTTGCAGCACCATCACCAAAATATGTCATACATATATTGTCATTACCACGATATTTATTTGCAAATGCAATACCAGCACCGATTGGAACATTTGCACCGACAATACCATGACCACCATAAAAATGGTTTTTAAGATCAAACATATGCATTGAACCACCTTTACCGCGTGAGCAACCATCTTCACGTCCTAAAAGTTCAGCAAAAACTACTTTTGGATCAGTACCAACTGCCATCATGTGGGCGTGGTCTCTGTATGTTGTAATAAATGAATCACCTTCCTTACTAGCGGCCTGCATACCAGTTATCACAGCTTCCTGACCGATATATAAATGGCAAAAACCACCAATTAAACCTTGGCCATAAAGTGCACCTGCACGTTCTTCAAAACGACGGATTGTAAGCATAGTTTCATAGAACTTTAAAAGCTCTTCCTTGCTATATGGTATATTTGAGTTTGAAGCTTTACTGTTAGACTTCTTTGCGACCGCAGATTTTTTAGACATTTAATAACCTTTAAATAGTAGCCATAATAATTGGCTTAATTATATCATAGCGCACAAAATAAGGCAAAGGGTTACGCGGTTCAAGATTTATTTGCAGAAGTCTTAATATATTTAATTAAAAATAAAGCTGGTAGCCCCATAATTGTGGTTAAAATGAAGAAGTTATCCCAAGCCATACCGAAGCCGTTTTCTGCGTCTACAATATAGCCCGAAACAGAAGATAGCCAAGTTCTACCAACTGATGCAAATGAGCTAAGCAGTGCATATTGAGTGGCAGTAAACTTCAAATTACATAGCGAGCTTAAATATGCAACGAAGGCTGATGTTGCAAGTGCGCCTGATGCATTATCAATTGAAATGGTTATTGTTAAAGCTGATAAATCCGCACCGACATTTGCAAGCCAAGCGAAAGCTAAGTTTGTAGCCGCTTGAAAAATACCAAAAATTAGTAAGCTTTTAAAAATACCAATCTTATAAATCAAATATCCGCCAATTATACCCGCTATTATTGAAACTGCCATTCCGTATGTTTTTGCTATCGCACCAATCTGCTCAGGTGTGAAGCCTGTCTTTTGGTAAAACGGATTTGCCATAGCACCCAGATATGCATCACCAATTTTATAAAGAACTATAAAGGCAAGAATGATACCCCAATTGCGATTAGTCATAAAGTTTGAAAAAGGGGCAACCACAAAACTTTTAAACCATTTTTTAACCTTGTCAGCGCTCAATTTACCCTCAATAAACTTCTCAGGGAATTCAGGCTCTTTAGCAAGCAATGCACCTATCACCCCGAAAGCCATTGTTGCAGCAGCAACATAAAAAGCTATTTGCCAGCTATATACACCAGCTACAATCATTACTAAACCAGATGCGACAAGCACAGCAATTCTATAACCCATTACGGAAACAGTTGCACCTGCGCCCTGCTCTCTTCGCTCAAGTAGCTCTACGCGGAGTGCATCAATCGCAATATCAGAAGTGGCAGATGCAAAAGATATTATTATCGCGAGATATACGCATAACATCAAATCTTCTTTCGGATCTAACCCCGCCCAAAAAACGATTAACGAGGTTATAATAACCTGCATAAATATCAGCCAACCTTTCTTCTGACCAAATAGCTTTGAGAAAAAAGGCATTTTGATTCCATCAACAAGTGGTGACCACAAAAACTTTAGAAGAAAAGGTGTTCCCGTTAAACCGAATAGACCAATATCCCTTAGCGACACATCTGACTGAGCCATCCAAAATGCAAAACTACCCATTAAAACATGTGGAAAGCCACTAGCGTAACCCATTAAGAATATTGCGAGCATCCTACGAGTAAAGTAAAGATCAACAAATTCTTTTATTGTAGATTTTTTGAGATTGCTTGAGTTATTTTCAATATTATTATTTTCCATAGTTTTCGGAAAATACGATATTGATAATTATTATCAACTAGTTTCTGTTACTAATTTTCTTAGCTTAAGTTTTGGTAATAACATCAAAGCAGGGATTGAAATCAGGAATGTTATTATAAAGTAATATTCCCAACTTAAGCCAAAGCCATTTTTTGCATCAACTAAATATCCAGATGGAGAATTTGTTGCCCACCTACCTAGTGATTCAAGCGAAGAGAATAAGGCAAACTGAGTTGCGATATTAGTTTTACCACATAACATACTCATATATGCAACGAAGGCGGCCGTTCCCATTGCCCCTGAAATATTTTCAAATGCTATAACGAAGGTAAGCAAAGGTATGTTTCCACCGCCATCAACTAACAGAATAAATGAGAGGTTGGAGGCAGCCTGAATTATACCAAAATATAATAGGCTTTTATATATACCAATTTTATGAACCGCCCAACCACCTATCAAACCACCTATGATTGTCATAGCGAAGCCGATGAATTTTGTGACTTCTGCTATCTGATTTTTAGTGAATCCAGTTTGCTCAT
>CAYGRX010000100.1:0-6974 GCA_964352365.1 uncultured Rickettsiales bacterium | reverse complement strand
TTGTTGTCTTTAAAATATTTTATAATTTTGCCAACTTGGCCAATCCTAAAAAAACTTGCCTCGCTAAAATCTTTATAATCATGCGCAATTGCGAAGCCTTTTAAGCAGGCAATCTTCACCTCAATATTATTTGTCTTGCAATGTTCTAATATAGTTAAAGGGGCGCTACCTGATCCAGCGACAATTCCAACCTTGCGAATAGTATTTTTTATGTCTTTTTTGGGTGACAAAGTGATCTATTTTCAGCGTTTAAAATGAATTCTATAATTTTTTTTGCTTCTTCTGAATCTTTATATTCTTCTTTTATTTTTTCTAATCTTTCTGAAATTTTTCCGTCAGATTTTTTGAAAATCTCACCATATAAATTCCGAATATTTTTAATGGACTCTCTATCTAAATTCCTTCTTTTCATACCTACTAGGTTAAGTCCTTGCAGGTGGGCTCTTTCACCAAAAGCCATGCCAAAGGGAATAACGTCACCTTCAATTCCACTCATTCCACCAACCATAGAATTAGCCCCTAATCTTGCAAATTGATGTATTGCTGATAGTCCGCCTACTATTACATTATCTTCAACTAATACATGACCTGCTAAAGTCGCATTATTTGCTAAAATTACATTATTTCCAACAATGCAGTCATGTGCAATGTGGCTAGACATCATAAATAAACATTTATTGCCAATTTTTGTTAAGCTTCTATCTTGGCTGGTTCCTGGGTTTATAGTAACATGCTCGCGGATTTTATTATTATCACCAATTTCTAAGTTAGTTTCTTCACCATTATATTTTAAATCTTGAGGTGCTGTTCCTATTGAGGAAAATGGAAATATTTCATTTCCATTGCCGATCTTGGTTCTTCCAATGGCAGTTATATTTACGTGGTTGTGAATAAGGTTATTATCGCCAATTTCAACATTGCCTGTAATAACTGAATATGCGCCAATTTTATTATTGCTGCCAAGCTTCACGCTTTCTTCAATAACTGCTGTTGGATGTATATTGTTGCTCATAAAATTGGTAAACCTAAAATTAGCCCATTATCATTGCTGAAATAGTTGCTTCAGTAACTACTTTTCCATCAACTTCAGCTGTTGCTTGAAATTTCCAAAGTGATTTTCTATTTTGAATTTTTTTAACTTTGAGCTCAAGTACATCGCCGGGAACAACTGGTTTTCTAAATTTTGCATTTTCAATTGATGTGAAATAAACAATTTTGCCACTAGCGTCATTGCCTTCAATGCTTGCAACCAAAACTGCTGAAGTTTGTGCCATGGCTTCAATGATCAAAACTCCAGGCATTATAGGGTGCCCTGGGAAGTGACCTTGAAAATGAGGTTCATTCATAGTTACATTTTTTATGCCAGTCGCAGATTCCCCCTCAACAACATCAATAACTTTATCAACTAACAACAAGGGGTATCTATGTGGAATTAATTCCATTATTCTTTCAATATTAACTTCTGTCATTTTTTGCCTTACTTTTTAATTATTTTTTTAACTAGTTTTGTAACAGCAATATGCTGTTTATGGTATTCTCTTAGAGGAACCGCAGGTGTTCCACCCATAATCGCTCCATCCTCTAAATTTTTTGTTACTCCAGTTTGTGCTGCAAGTTGAACTTGGTTACCAATTTTCATATGTCCAGCAATACCACATTGGCCGCCAAATACACAATAGTCGCCAATAATTGTACTACCTGCTATTCCAACCTGACCAGTTATAACACAATGTTTACCAATTTTTACGTTATGGGCTATCATAACTAAATTGTCAATCTTGCTTCCTTCTCCAATTATAGTATCAGATGCAGACCCTCTATCAATTGCGCAATTTCCACCTATTTCCACATCATCTTCTATAATAACTCTACCTAATTGCAATACTTTATGGTGCTTACCACCTTCAAATGCATAGCCAAAACCATCCTGTCCAATTACTGTTCCTTGTCCTACAATTACATTGTCACCAATTATGCAGTTTTTAATTGCTACGTTTGCTTGAATTTCACAATTTTTACCAATGATACAATTTTCACCAATCGAAACGCCAGCATGAACTTTTGTGCCATCCCCAACTTCAGCGGAGATATCAATATTAGAACTAGGGTGAATTTGTGTAGTGCTATATTCTTGGTAGTAAAATAGTTTTAGAACTTTTGAGTATAGGTAATATGGATTTTCACTGAAAATTAAAATCAATCCATCTGGAGCGTAATCTTCAAATTCTTTTCTTACAATACATGCGCTTGCTTTAGTGTTTTTGAAGTCATTGATATATTTTTTATTTTCAAAAAAAGTAATTTCCCCGCTAACTGCAGAGCTCATAGGAGCTATATCTGATATTATGATGCTAGTATCAAACCCACTCGGGACTTCTCCGCCGCATAATGAAATTATATCGGAAATAGAGAATTTACCGTTTTTGGTATTAAAATTTGTATCAAACATATTAAGCTATTTTGCAACTTGGGATTAATAACATAAAACATATTTATAAAAAAGTTTAAAAAACATAAAAAATCTTCAAAACTAATGTAATAATGAATTTTTAATAAATTTAGTATTTTGTGAAAAGCAATTTTATTCAATATTTAGGAATTGGCATCATTTTTTTAATGATAATGTCTTTGCCGTTTTCCGTTTTAGTGGACATAAAGGGCAATAAGGAGTCAGCCTTTATTGCGTCTGCTAATGAAAGTATTAATTCCGTAGAAAAATCACTCAACTATTTAAGGAAAAATATTGAGTTTGTTATATCTTTTTATAATGCATCAGGATTTGTAGATCGAGATGAATTTGAAATATTTACCCATGATGTTCTTGATAACAACAATTTAATTATCTCATGGGCTCCTGTAATTAAAAACTCTGAGCCAGATATAACCCAGTTTAAAGATTTAATTCTATTCATGAATAGAGATTTTGAGCTAACAAAACTAAATATTATTGATTTTGATAATGATGTATATGCCAATCTATACCCCATTACATATGTTTCAAGGGAGGCCGCTAACTATGCTATGTTGGGTCAAAATCTATCAGAAAACACAGTCTTACTAAATTCTATAAACAAATCATTTCAAGGCGATACCTCTGTAATTGCTCCAATTTCTAACGGCAATGGAGATTTGTTCATTGTATATCCAGTGTATAAAGCAGAGTTATCTGAATCGAGACAAATTATACCTAAGACAAAAAAAGGTGTGATATTTTCAATATTAAAAACCAGGGAAGTTTTTAAAGGTATATTTAAAGAATATAAAAATTTGTTACTTGAAGTTAATTTAATTGGCGATGTTAATGAGGATTATAGCAAGTTAAGCATATTTAGTAGTGGGGTTTTTGAAAATAAGCCAAATAGAGCTAATAATTCACTATTATATAGAGATTTGAAGTTTATTAAAAAAATATCATTTTTTAATAGGGACATAGAGGTAGTAGTATATCCAAATCCTGAAAATACAAATTCAATGGATTATGGACAATTTTATACAATATTATTTTTGTCAGTTTTGGTATTTCTTCTTTCTTTAAAGTTTTTTCTAGCTGAAATGAGTAAAAAGAAAGTTTTAGAGGAAAAAGAAAAAGCTCTTTCTAATGCAAATATTGAGCTTGAGGGTAGGGTGGATGAATTGATGCATGCCCGTAGTGAGCTTGAAAAGTCATACCAAGAAGTTCAAGAGGCTAAATACGAAGCCGAAGAGGCTAACCGATTCAATAAGGAATTTTTGGCAAATATGAGCCATGAACTTAGAACACCAATGCATGCTATTATTAATTATTCTGACATGGGTGTAAGAAAAATTGAAAGTGCAGATAGAAATAAGTTGGAAAAATATTTTAGCAATATAAATAAAAGTGGATGTAGGTTATTGAAAATTATTAATAACCTATTAGACTTATCAAAATTAGAGGCAAAAGCCGTTATTTTGGATGCTGATATTTCGGATCTCAATGAAGTGGTTGTTGATGTACTTAACGAAGTATACTCACTTATTGAGCAGAAAAAGATTAAAGTTACTCTAGATATAAAATCTAAAGATACTCAGGCTGTATTTGATTACGAAAAGATAGTACAAGTTGTAATGAATTTGATCTCAAACTCTATAAAATTTTCTGGTTCTAAGTCAA
Organism: uncultured Rickettsiales bacterium; assembly: GCA_964352365.1. Classification (GTDB taxonomy): domain Bacteria; phylum Pseudomonadota; class Alphaproteobacteria; order Rickettsiales; family UBA8987; genus CAYGRX01. The sequence continues at coordinate 2,842 of CAYGRX010000100.1, read as the reverse complement.
AAATAAATATTGAAATTAATGATGCTATAATTGACGTAGCCTCAGATAAATATTCAGGAATTTCCCTTTCCGTTTCAGATTCTGGGCCTGGCATTCCAGAGGGTGAACTAAATAATATTTTCGATAAATTTATACAAAGTAGCGTAACACAAACTGGGGCAGGGGGGACTGGTTTGGGTTTGCCAATTTGCAGGGAAATAATTGACGCTCATAAAGGCTTGATATGGGCATCAAACAATGAGTCAGAAGGTGCAAAATTTACATTTATTTTGCCTAAAGATTTTTTGGGATAACTAATTATAATATATATTAAGTAACGTAAGGGTAAAGTAATGGAAAGTTTAAATGAGACTAGTTTTTATAATAGACTTCTAATCGTAGATGATGAAGATCTAAACCTTGATATTCTTGAGGAGTACTTGGATGGTAGAGATTATGAAATAATCAAGGCTACCAATGGTGAGGAGGCTTTAAATATTGTTTCTGAGGATAGAAAATTTGATGCTATTATTTTAGATAGGATGATGCCAATTATGGATGGTATTGAATTTCTCAAATCTGCAAAAAAATCTGGGTTTTTAATAAATATTCCGGTGATTATGCAGACTGCTGCATCAAACCCAACCCAGATTCAAGAGGGTATTGAGGCGGGAGTATTCTATTATTTGACAAAGCCATATACAAAAGGTGCATTACTATCTGTTTTAAACTCAGCTTTAGATTACTCAATTGTATTAAGAAAGGTACATGATGAGTTTAACTATCAAAAACAAGCTTTGTCATTACTAAAAAAGGGGTCATTCCATTTTCAAACTCTTGATGAGGCAAAAAATCTTTCTGTATTGATTGCAAATTTTTGTCCTAATCATGAAAAGACAGCCTTTGGGCTAAATGAGCTTACTGTTAACTCTGTTGAGCATGGTAACTTAGATATTACATATTCTGAGAAAAAGAACCTTCTAGAGATGGGTAAATGGCGTGATGAGGTTTATAGAAGATTGTCTATAAAGGAGAATAAATCAAAGTTTGCTACGCTTGATTTTGTCGATGATGGAAAATATATCAACATAACCATTTCTGATAGTGGTAAAGGCTTTGACTATAAAAAGTATTTTGAAATTGATTCCGATCGCATGACAGACCCTAATGGCCGTGGTATTGCCATTACTCGTGCTTATGCTTTTGATAATATGGAGTATATCGGCAGCGGCAATACAGTTAAGTGCGTAATTATTAAATAGAACTTAATTAAGCTACTTGTTTTTCTTCAAGGAGAGTTTTTAATTCGCCATTTTCAAACATTTCTCGGATGATATCACATCCGCCAACAAACTCACCTTTAATGTAAAGTTGTGGTATTGTAGGCCAGTTTGTAAAATCTTTAATCCCTTGACGAATTTCTTCATTTTCAAGTACATTTATATCTTTATAATTCACTTCTAAATGGCCTAAAATTTGTGTAACCACGCTTGAAAAACCACACATAGGCATTTTTGCTGTTCCTTTCATGAAAAGAACCACATCATTGTTTTCAACTAAATTTTTTATTTCTTCTTGAATGCTCATGACTTAACTCCTGTATATTAATTCTATTTTAAATGGCTATTTTGTTTTGGTCTTTATTGAAAGTGCATGAATATCGTGCCCTTTAACAGCGGAAAAAACCATTTGGTGCTGTTGAACTCTACTCTTTCCCATGAAGCTACTACAAGCAATATTAGCTTCCCAGTGGTCGTTATCACCAGCTAAATCAACAATATTTATATCTGCATCTGGAAATGAGTTGGTTAGTAAACTTTCTAAATTTTCTTTTGTTATTGGCATTTTACGTTAAAAACCCTATATGCATTAGTATGAAAGCAATATAGTTACGTAAATTTAAAACACAATATGCAAATTATTTTAGCACAACCTAGGGGCTTCTGCGCGGGCGTTGATAGAGCAATTGAAATTGTTGAGAAAGCCTTGCAAGTCTACGGCGCGCCAGTTTATGTTCGTCACGAAATTGTTCATAATAAATATGTTGTGGATGACCTTAGGTCAAAAGGTGCTATTTTCGTAAAAGAAGTTAATGAAATTCCTGATGGTGGAGTTACAATTTTTTCTGCTCACGGAGTTTCTGATAAGGTTGAAGAAATGGCTAGGTTGCGAGCGCTTCCAGTTATTGACGCAACTTGCCCATTAGTGACTAAAGTTCACAAACAAGCAAAGAAAAATGAGAAGCAGGGCAGGCAGATAATATTAATAGGTCACGCGGGGCATCCAGAAGTCGAAGGCACTTCAGGAAAGGTTGAGCAAGAGGTTATACTTGTTCAGAATGAATCAGAGGCGGAATCTATTAAAGTTAGTAATCCTGAAAATCTTTCTTATGTTACACAAACTACCCTTTCTGTTAATGAAACTAAAGGAATAATTAGTGTTTTGAAAAGCAGATTTCCGTTAATTGAAGGTCCTGAAACAAAGGATATTTGTTATGCAACTCAAAATAGGCAAGATGCAGTTTCTGAATTGGCCTCTAAAGTAGATGTTTTGCTTGTGGTTGGTGCTGAAAATAGTTCTAATTCAAATAGATTACGTGATTTGGGTGAGGAGCTTGGAACTTCGTCCTACCTCATTGCTGATGCTTCGGAAATTAATTTTGATTGGTTTAAAGACGCCAGTAAAATTGGTTTAACTGCAGGTGCCTCAGCGCCTGAAATTCTTGTAAATGGTGTTATTGATTTAATAAAATCTAAATTTCCTAAGACCAATGTCATTGGTATGGAGGGAATAGAAGAAAACATACATTTCCACCTTCCTCGTGAACTTAGAAAGGCTATTTCTTAAAACATCATTGAAAAAT
>CAYGRX010000099.1:0-7017 GCA_964352365.1 uncultured Rickettsiales bacterium | reverse complement strand
ATATAAGGGTTCTTTTATGTATAAAAATATTTTGTTACCGATTGATCTTGAACATGAAGTATCATGGGATGGCGCTCTTCCAGTTGCGATTGAGCAAGCAAAAGCATTTAAAGCTACAATACATGTAATGACAGTTATCCCTGATTCGGGAATGTCGATAGTAAACCATTACTTCAGTAAAGATGCTGTTAAAAAGATTATTGAAGAAACTAAAAACAAACTTCATGAATTTGTTGCGACTAGAATTCCGAGTGAAATTACAATTCAGCATATTGTAACAACAGGTAGTGTATATGAATCTATTATATTTACGGCGAAGCAAGTTGATGCTGATCTTATTATAATGAGCGCACACAGACCAGAACTTAAAGATTATCTATTAGGGCCCAATGCTGCGAGAGTGGTAAGGCACTCTGATAGGTCAGTACTAGTTGTGAGAGACTAACTAAAATTACTTAATTAAGCTTGATAAAATAAAGGTTTGTAAATGTCTGATGTTTTAAAGAAGGAATTATCTAGAGTTGAAGAGTTAATAAGAGCTAAAATGGAAGATATTCTTCCTGAGGAAATTGAAGGTAGAATTGGAGAAAACCGAATCGCAAGAGCGATGAGATATTCAGCCCTTTCAGCAGGTAAAAGAATTCGTCCATTTCTTTTAATGCAGTCTGCTTCTTTATTTGGTGTGGATCAATTTTGTGCTGCGCAAACTGCTGCTGCAATTGAGATTGTTCACGCATTTTCTCTTGTTCATGATGATTTACCAGCACTTGATGATGATGATTTTAGACGTGGTAAACCATCACTACATAAAGAATTTGATGAAGCAACTGCAATACTTGCGGGTGATGCAATGCTAACTTTTGCCTTTGAAATTCTAGCTCATGAATCTACTCATAGAGATGCCTTTGTGCGTTGTGAGTTGGTTTCAGCATTCGCAAAATCTATTGGTATTAATGGTATGATTGGTGGCCAAATGATAGATATTATTTCGGAAGAAAGAGAGCTAAATATTGAGCAAATTACGAGATTGCAGAAAATGAAAACTGGTGAGCTTTTCAGGGTATCATGTGAAGCAGGTGCAATTTTAGGTAAAGCACCACATAATTTAAGAACAGCGCTTCGCGGGTACGCAAGTAATCTTGGGCTTGTTTTCCAAATTACAGATGACTTATTAGATGCTGTTGTTGAAAAAAATGAAGATGGAAGCCCTAGGAATAATAAATCAGAAGAAAAAGGTACCTATATTGCCGTTATGGGGCAAGAAAAAGCAATAAGCCAAGCTAAAATACTTACTGCTCAAGCTATTGAATATTTGAAGCCATTTGGTAAAAAAGCAGACTTGATGGTTGATCTTGCAAACACTATTTTAAACAGAACAAAGTAAGGTAAGTTGAAGATATGGAGAAGGTATATTTTGAAGTTTTTAAAGATTCCTTTTTCGCTAATTTTCTACCAACCCTATCTCAAGATTTCGCTATAATATTCATTCAATTTTTTGAACGATACAATCAGAACATAGCAGGAATTGCTGCAATTTTAGGTTCTGTTCTGGCTATATTTCTAACATTTATATTTTTTTACATAGCTGCAACAATGATGAAGTCTACCTTAGATAAAGGTGCAAATTATGAGGTTATTCAAAATGCTTTAAAGCGATATGGTTTTTTATTTTTTATAATATCTGCATTTCCAAATATTATGATATTAGCCCCGATTTTTGCTGGTTTAGCAAGATATAATATAAAATCTTTCATTTTCTATATGATTCTGTATCGTAGCTTATACTATTTGTATATTCTATACGGTTAATATTATGACCCAAAAAGAAAACAGAATTATTGATAAGCTTGATAGTTTTTTTGAACTTAAAATAGATTCCAACTATATTCCGATTTGCTATAACTCCCTTGAAATGTCCAAAGTTGATGATGTGATTGATGATTGTTTTTTGGCTCGTCGTAAAAATGGCAAAAACCAATTTTTATTTTTCGGTGAAAATATAGCCTCTAGTTTAGGTAAGGGTAATCAATCTGATATAGAAAATTTGATATTCTCAAATAATATAGAGCTAACCTCAAAATTCCAAAAGGTTTTAGATTCAGGAAAGCCATTAATAGATGAGAAAACTTTTATTAATCATGATAAATTAGAAGTTAGGTATAGGCAGAAATTATATCCTCTGTTAAATGAAAAGGGTAATTTAGAATATATCTTTGGCGGACTAAGATGGAAAATAATAACTACTTAATCTCTTCGAAAGTTAGTAAAATATCTGGTGAGCTTGTTATCCCTGGTGATAAGTCAATCTCTCATCGTTCACTCATGCTTTCTGCTCTTTCTAGTGGTGAGAATAGAATTTCAGGGCTATTGGAAAGTGAGGATGTTTTAAACACTAAAAAATCCTTGCAGAAAATGGGGGTTACTATTTTTAAAGAAGGTAATGACTATATTGTTCTTGGCCAAGGGTTAAACTCATTAAAGCCATCAACTGAACCATTAGATTTTGGCAATTCAGGTACGGGCTGTAGGCTTATGATGGGTTTAGTAGCAACTTATCCTTTCCCTACAATATTCACCGGTGATGAATCTCTTTCATCAAGACCTATGATGAGAGTTATTACACCATTGGCAAAAATGGGGGCCGATATTGCATATGCCCAAGGTGGTTGCTTGCCACTAACAATTCAAGGCACGCCTCTCTTAGCACCTATTGAATATGAAGTTCCTGTTCCTTCAGCTCAAGTTAAATCTGCAATTATTCTTGCCGCTTTAAGGGTTTCGGGTGAAACAAAAATTATTGAAGCGAAAAAAACCAGAGATCACACTGAGCGAATGTTACAATATTACGGTATTGATATTACAACTAAAGAGGTTAATGGAAAAAGTGAAATCACAATATCTGGCGGACAACCCTTTGCTGCTAAAGATATTGATGTGGCGGCGGATCCTTCCTCAGCGGCATTTCCAGTTGTAGCAAGTTTGATTGTTCCAGATTCTGAAATAACAATTAGGAATGTATTAACTAACCCATCCCGTTTTGGTTTATTTGAAACTCTAATTGAAATGGGAGCTGATATAGAAGTTCACAACCATAGAAATCTTAGTGGTGAAAAGGTTGCTGACATAACTGCGAGATATAGTCCTAATTTAAAAGGGATTACAGTCCCTAAGGATCGTGCACCTTCTATGATTGATGAGTACCCAATTCTTTCAATCGCAGCATCTGTTGCAGAAGGTGAAACAGTTATGGAGGGTCTTGAAGAGCTTAAAGTAAAAGAGAGTGATAGGTTGCAAGCAATTTATGACGGCTTAGTTGCCTCTAATGTAAATGTTAAAAAAGGAGAAGATTGGTTGCGTATAGTTGGTAGTGAAATCCTAGGCGGTTCTACAATTTCAACTCATGGCGATCATCGTATTGCTATGAGCTTTCTTATTGCGGGTATGGTTTCGGAAAACCCAATAAAAACTGACAAGCCAGATATGATAGCAACTAGTTTCCCTGGTTTTAAAGATTTGATGAACAGCATTGGTGCCGATATCTCTTTCCTTTCGTAAGTATTTGGAATATTAAACACTCGTTTATATATAATATAGAAAATATTTATGTCAGATATTATAATTATAGATTATGGCTCAGGCAATCTTCATTCTGCTTTTAAAGCAGTTAAAAAGGCAGCCGAAATTTCTGGCAAAGGCAAAATAGTAAAACTCACAGATAGCCCTAAAGATTTAGATTCAGCATCTCATATAATCCTTCCTGGCGTTGGTTCTTTTAAAGATTGTGCAAAGGGCTTAAATGCAGTTGATGGAATGGTTGATGCTTTAAAAGAAAATGTTTTGGTTAAAAACAAACTATTTTTAGGTATATGTGTTGGCATGCAACTTCTTGCTGAGCGAGGCTTAGAAGACTCAGAGGATGGCCAGTATCATAAAGGTTTAGGATTTATTAAAGGCGAAGTTTCAAAAATAAACCCTAGCGATAAAACTTTTAAAATACCGCATATGGGATGGAATGAAGTTAATGAAGTTTTAAGTAATAAGCTAACTATGGGTCTAAGTGGAAAAGACTTTTATTACGTTCATTCATATTCAATGAAAACTGATTCAAGTAATATTATCGCTACTTCAGATTATGCGGAAGAAATAGTTGCGGTTATAAACAAGGGCAATATTTTTGGTACTCAGTTTCATCCAGAAAAAAGCCAAGAGAATGGAATCAAATTATTAACTAATTTTGTGAATATGTAATGTTACTTTTTCCTGCAATAGACTTAAAAGAAGGTAAATGTGTTAGGCTCTATAAAGGAGATATGGATAAGTCTACCATATTTAATGATAGTCCTGCGGCACAAGCCAAATCTTTTCAACTTGAAGGCGCTGATTGGGTTCATATAGTTGATCTGGATGGTGCTTTTGCTGGAGAATCAGTAAATGGCGAGGCAGTAAAATCTATTTTAGAGGTAGTTGATATACCTGTTCAACTTGGTGGTGGTATTAGAACTTTAGAAAATATTAAAGAGTGGTTAGATTTAGGTGTGTCTAGAGTAATATTAGGTACAGTTGCAGTAAAAAACCCCCAATTAGTAATTGAAGCTTGTAGAAAATTTCCTAATAAAATTGCAGTTGGCCTAGATGCATATGATGGATTCGTTGCTACAGAAGGTTGGGCAGAAAAATCCTCACTTTCAGTAATAGAAATGGCTGCAAAATTTGAAGATGCTGGTGTAAGTGCAATTATATATACTGATATTTCAAAGGATGGCGCAATGCAAGGTGCAGATTTTGATGGTACTGAAAAATTAGTTAATTCAACATTAATACCAATAATTCTTTCAGGCGGAATTTCTTCAATTGAGGACTTAGAAAAAGCAAGGCAGATTGAAAATCTTTATGGCGTTATCTCTGGCCGTGCCATATATGAAAAAGCTTTTACTGTAAAAGAAGCTAAAGAAATTTTATTCTAATACCTAAAAGATAATATTCCCTAGTGTTTATATATTTTATCTAGAAAATTTCTTTCTAAAAACCTTCACTTTTTGTCTTTATATATTAATGTGTTTTTTCAGTGCCAATTCATTGAGGATTTAATGGATCAATATACAGACATTATAGCAATAATTTCACTAGTTTTTGGAGCGAGCTGGGCAAGTGGAATTAATTTGTATGCCACTATTCTTACATTAGGAATAATGCAAGCAACTGGCTATGTTGATTTGCCTGAGCAATTAGATATTCTATCAAATCCTATAGTTTTAGTGGCCGCGGGATTAATGTATGGTCTGGAATTTTTTGCTGATAAAATACCTGGCGTTGATAGTATGTGGGATAGTGTACATACTTTTATCCGCATACCGATGGGGGCATATATGGCTTATGGAGTTGCGGGTGATCAAAATTTAGCTATTGGCATAGCCGCCGCTATTATTGGTGGCGGAATAAGTACAGCAACCCACGCAACAAAAAGTGGGACTAGATTGGTGGTAAATACCAGCCCTGAACCTTTTAGTAATTGGTTTTTGTCTTTATCAGAGGATGTTGCGGTGATACTTGGCTTATGGGCTGCTGTTCAAAACCCAATATTATTCTTGGTGTTATTTGTTATTTTTATAGCCATATTAATATGGCTTCTTCCGAAGGTTTGGCGAGGAGTTAAAAATGTATTTATAACTCTTTGTAAAATTGTAAGGAAGAAAGAGAGTGTTAAACTGACCCAAAATGACACCTCAAATTATAGGTGAAAATTTGCTATCTCTACCTATAATAGTAATCTATAAATAAAGTTTTTTAAAGTCAGGTACTTACGAAGAATTAATCATTCTGTTACAATTTATCAACACTACATGTTGTGTTACATGCTGAACACTGCAAATGTAAATACTACATGTAGATATTAAAAAAATTAATTTTGCCCTTGCCCTTATATAAATAGACGAGTAATAATTGCTGTTACCTAAAGATAAAAATTAATGATTTTGAATGTCATTTTAAAGTAGTGGAGATAAAAATGGGAAATGTACAAATTGAAGAGTCTCGTAACGCAAATTTAACTGATTTTGGTAAAGCAGTTTTACAAGATAGATACTTAATGCCTGGCGAGAAATTTCAAGATATGTTTGCCCGTGTAGCTGACTATTATGGGGATGATTTAGCTCACAGCCAAAGATTATATGACTATATGAGCAACCTATGGTTCATGCCTGCCACACCTATTCTTTCAAATGGTGGAACGGAACGTGGCATGCCAATTAGTTGCTTTCTAAATGAAACTGATGACTCGCTTCAAGGTATTGTTGACTTATGGACTGAGAATGTTTGGCTTGCAAGTCGCGGTGGTGGAATTGGATCTTACTGGGGACATCTTCGTTCAATCGGTGAAACTGTTCGTGGCAATGGAAAAACAAGCGGTGTAGTTCCGTTCCTTCGTGTTCAAGATTCGCTAACATTAGCGATTTCTCAAGGTTCATTACGTAGGGGCTCTTCAGCTGTTTACTTGCAAATATCTCACCCTGAAATTGAAGAATTTATTGATCTTCGTCGTCCTACTGGCGGTGACCCTAACCGTAAAGCTTTGAACATTCATCATGGTGTTTCTATCACTGATGATTTTATGGAAGCTGTACGTGATGATTTGCCTTGGGAGCTGAGAAGCCCTAAAACAAAAGAGATTATCAGCCTTGTTAATGCTCGTGAACTTTGGATCAAGTTACTTACTGCACGTGTTGAAACTGGTGAGCCATATTTACTATTTACTGATACGGTTAATAAAGCAACTCCGCAACATCATCGTGATTTGGGCTTGGAAGTTAAAATGAGCAATTTATGTTCTGAAATTACGCTTCCAACTGGTCGTGATCATTTAGGAAATGATAGAACAGCAGTTTGCTGCCTTTCTTCACTAAATTTAGAAGAATATGAGGCTTGGAAGGATAACCCTCTTTTCATTAAAGATGTAATGCGCATGCTTGATAATGTTCTTGAAGACTTTATCAAAAAGGCACCACCTGCAATGGCAAAAGC
>CAYGRX010000098.1:5238-7079 GCA_964352365.1 uncultured Rickettsiales bacterium | reverse complement strand
ATTGAAAAGCTAATAAAGAATGATGAAAAAGTTAAAATATCTATTAAAGATCTTCCAATTTTAGGTGAGCAATCAGTTGTTAAAGGTAAGATAGCCACTGCAGTTAGTATTGTTTCACCAGATAGAGTTTTTGATGTTTATGTAAATATGTCTAATAAAAACCCTAGAAACGAAGAGCAAGTATATGCGCTTTTAAAAGATATGGGTATTGACGTTGCAGCAGTTAAGGTGGCGGCAAGTTCAGCTCAAGTAGAAGAAATTATTGCTGAAAATAGATCTATTGCTCAAAAAGTTGGCATTAGAGGAACTCCTGCATTCATAGTTGGCGATCAACTAGTAAAAGGCGCGGTTGGTTATGCGGCTTTTAAAGCGGCAGTTGACTCAGCTAGAGACTAAAACCCCTAAAACAAATTAGAGATTATTATAAAAGCTTCATAATTAATTTATGGAGCTTTTTTATTGCAAATAGTTTATTTTGCGATAGTTAAAAACTAACTTAGATCACTTAATATTCTTTCAGCAACTTGGTTTGCACTGTTAAGTTTTTTGTTATTTATTTTTGAGGTGAAAAAGTTTCTTAAGATATAGTCTTTCGATGATTCATCCAGTGGTTTTGCATAACCTTTGGAGAAAATATCTTTGTGAAATCTTCTATGTTTCTCTGGTGCATTTCCTTGAGGGCTATATATAAAAACTGGAGTTCCAGTTGAACAAGCTTCACTACACATTGAAATTGAATCACCAGTTACAACAATCATATCTGATATTTGTAGATAGGCAAAAAATGGATTAGCCCTTGTGCTCCCATATTCATGAAAATGTAGATACCTACCTATTCTTCTATTTAACTCATCTTTTAAAAATGAAGTAACTTCAGGGTCTGTCCTTCTGCTAGTAGTAACTAACACTGAGCCTTTTAGGCCTGCAACTATATCAGTTAATATGTTAATTAAATCCTTTGCATGCTTCATAGTAAAGCTAGTCTTCTTAGAATCTCCTCCGATTAGAACTGAAAGTTTTGGAGATGGCAATTCACCAATTGTTCTGCTCCAAATTTTATATTCCTGTAGAAGAAAATTGTTAGTTATTGAATTTGGTGAACCAAGAGTTCTGATAATCCTTTTTGAATTTTTATATATTTTTGCAATATTGTCATGAGTAGGAATAGCAACTAAATCAAAGCTTGAGAAACACGAAGCACCTGGCCACATTAAATGTGTAGTGTGGCAATGTTTACCATTCTTTTTTGCTAACTTTTTGATTCTTTTAGCCACTGGAGCTTGCTTTCTACCACAGGATATTAGTATATCAGGCCATGGTGCAGTTAAATTATCTGATTTAAGAGAGTCAATTGTGTTAATGCCATTAAATTTTAAAAAATTAGGCTTCTTAGCTTTCTCATTATAGAAAAGCTTTTTCTTTTGGTATGGCAAGCCTAGGGCATCGCATACACCTAAAACCTGCGAGTTATGTCCAGCCTTATCATCTAATAAAGCCCAGACTTCCAGTTTATTTAATTTTAATTTTGAGTTATCTTCCATATTATATATTTACAACCAACTGACCTTGAGATCTAGTCTTTCTACTAACAAAACACTAGATTAAAATATAGAAAGATTATAATAAATAACAAAAAATTCTAATATATTTATGATAGAACAAAATTTAGTTAAAGGTCAAACAGGCGATTGGGAAGTAGTTATTGGTTTAGAAGTTCATGCACAAGTGAAATCTAACGCAAAATTATTTTCTGGTTCTGCGACAGATTTTGGCGCCGAGCCAAATACTCAAGTTTCATTAGTTGATGCTGCAATGCCTGGAATGCTTCCTCATTTAAACTT
>CAYGRX010000098.1:0-5228 GCA_964352365.1 uncultured Rickettsiales bacterium | reverse complement strand
CCATTAAGACTGGTTTGGCAATAAATGCGCGAATAAATAAAAAAAGTATATTTGATAGGAAAAACTATTTTTATGCGGATCTCCCACAAGGTTATCAAATTACACAATTTTCTGATCCAATAGTAGGTGAAGGTGAAATTAAAATTAAATTACCTTATGGTGATAGAGTGATAGGGGTTGAGAGAATACATTTAGAACAAGATGCAGGAAAATCTATTCATGACCAAAGTCCAAAGGAGAGCTTAATTGATTTGAATCGCTCGGGAGTTGCCTTAATGGAGCTTGTAACAAAGCCAGATTTAAGAAGCGCAGAAGAGGCCGCTGAATTTGTAAAAAAATTACGCCAAATTGTTAGGTATGTAGATTCTTGTGATGGGGATATGGAAAAAGGTTCAATGCGCTGCGATGCAAATATTTCCGTTAGACGCGCAGGCGAAACAGAACTTGGAACAAGAAATGAAATAAAAAACCTTAATTCAGTAAGGTTTATTACACAGGCAATTAACTATGAGGTGGAGCGTCAAATAGAGTTGATTGAATCTGGTGGCGTTGTAGAACAAGCAACAAGATTGTTTGACACTGTTTCAGGTATAACAAAGGTTATGAGAAGCAAGGAGGATGCCCATGACTATAGATATTTTCCTGATCCAGATCTATATCCGCTATATGTTGAGCAGAGCTATATTGATGAACTAAAAGCAAATTTGCCAGAACTGCCAGATGCTAAAAAGGAAAGATATATTAAAGAGTATGGTTTAAAAGAATATGACGCTGAAGTTTTGTCTGAAGATAAAATAGTGGCAAAATTTTTTGAAGAAGTAGCTGATAAAAGCGGTGATGCAGTGACGTCTGCAAATTGGGTATCTGCAGAGCTATTCGGCAGACTTAATAAGGAAAGTAAATCAATTAGTCAAAGTCCAGTAAACAGTGATAATCTATCGAAGCTTATTAAGTTGATTAAAACTGATGTAATTTCAGGTAAAATTGCCAAAGAAGTTTTAGATATAATGTATGAAACTTCTGGTGATCCCGAGTCTATAGTTGAAGAGAGAGGCTTAAAGCAAGTAACCGACACTGGAGCTATTGAGGCGGTAATAGATGATGTAATTTCCGCAAACCAAGATAGAGTTGAACAATATAGAGGCGGTAAAGATAAGCTTTTTGGTTTCTTTGTTGGGCAGGTGATGAAAGCTAGTCAGGGCAAGGCAAACCCTAGCGTTGTGAACGAAATGCTTAAGTCTAAGCTTGGTAAATAATGTTGTAATTACACAACATGAACTCAAAATACCCTAACGTAACAAATTGTAATAACATAAAGCCTTGATTTTTATTTCAGATAAGGGCTTATATGTTCTGTGTAGATTGTTTGGAAGTTTTAATGCGTTGGGTATTTAAACATTCAGATAATTTATTAATTTTTAACGAAAATAGGTTTTAAAATGAAAAAATTCTTATTAGGTACTACGGCTTTAGTTGGCTTTGTTGCTTCAACTGCTGCTGTTGCAGGTGGCGCTCACTATGCTGCTCCTGCTGCTGTTGCTCCTGCTGCACAAGCTGGTGGCTTAACAGTTATGATCGGTGGTAATATTGATTCTCAAGTTGCTGTTACTGATCAAGAAAATACTGCTACTACTGCAGCTGGTGAAGAAATCAACGATGCTGATTTTGCAACTGATGCTGAAATTCACTTCACTGTAGCTGGTTCTGCAGAAGATTTTGATTATGGTGCTGTTATTGAATTAAACACTACATCGATGGTGATGCTGATGGTGATGCTGGTACAGGCAACGCAGATAAAGCTTATATCTTTGTTGAGTCTGATAACTTCGGTCGTCTAGAATTTGGTGGCAACGAAGGTGCTTCTAACTCTATGGAAATTGATGCTTCTAACATCGCTCGTGCAACTGGTGGTATTGACGGTGATTTCGATCACTATGCTGACCTTGATGCTAACGGTGCTGGTGCTGTAGGTGGTAGTGCTTCTGTTGATGTACGTCCAAACCTAGTTATTGCTGATGCAGATGCAACTTTTGCTGATGCTCAAAAATTAACTTACTATACTCCTAAATTTTCTGGTCTTCAGTTAGGTGTATCTTACACTCCTGATACTGGTAACATAGGTACAGCTTCAGGTCTTTCTGGTGTTGGCGCTCCTGACACTGATATTGAAAATGCTTTCACTGCAGGTATCTCTTTTGATACTGATCTTGATGGTATTGGCTTAGCTATTGCAGCTGTTGGTGAACAAGGTGACTATGAAAACAACACAGTTGGTGGCCCTGCAGCTGGTGACAGTGAAGATTACACTGGTTACTCTATTGGTGCACAAATTGACGTTCAAGGTTTCTCACTTGCTGGTAACTTTGCGAACACTCAACTTGATACAGCTACTGGTTCTGCGGATCTAGAAACTGATATCTGGACTATTGGTGGTGCATTTGTTAATGGACCATACGGTATTTCTGTAACTTACCTTGAGTCTGAAAGCACTGCAGTTGGCGGTGGTGAAGATGAGTTCACTAACTTAGTTGTTGGTGCTGATTACCAAATGGCTCCAGGTTTCACTCCATACATTGAAGCAGCTTTCTTTGACGACACTAACAACAATGGTGTTTCTGGAACAACTGTAGATAATGAAGGTTCTGTAGTACTTTTAGGTGCTGAACTATCATTCTAGTATGATACAAACATTTAACTCTAAAATTATATTTTAGAAGTTTTCAAAGGGCGGTTTATCCGCCCTTTTTTATTGCCGCACTATAAGATAAAAACTTATTATCACAAACAGCGCCAATTTGTTTGACTCTCCTCCGCCTTCTATTATATTTCAAACCTAAACATCAAAAAAGTTTAAGGTATGATCAAAAATATTATAATAACTATATTTCTATCTTTAATATTCGTTTCAGCATGCGGTGAGAGCACTCCAAAAGCTACGAACAAGGTTGACACAGCATTTCCTATTACCAATGATAAAAAAAGAGAAATTGAACGTGGTAGTGTTCTTGGTGAAGCAGGTGGTTTTAATTTATTAGGCAGTAACAAATCTAATAATAAGGTGAATGGAACGGTTGGTGGTGTAAATGCATATTTATGGCGTGCAAGCTTGGATGTTATATCTTTCATGCCTCTTAATTCAGCCGATGCAATAGGTGGAATAATTATAACTGATTGGTATGCAGGACCTGAAAGTCAAAATGAACGTATTAAAGCAAATATAAATATTACAAGTACAGATCTACGCGCAAGCGGCATTAAAGTTTCGATCTTTAAGCAGCAATATTCTAAGGGAAGGTGGATAGATGGTAGAGCATCTGATAAATTAGAAAGAGGTTTGGAAAATAAAATTTTAGCTAGAGCAAGACAGCTTAAGATATCTGAAGAAAGAAGATAGTAGGGCCACTCATGTCATACGATCATAGTAAAATTGAAAAAAAATGGCAGTCTTACTGGGAAGAAAAAAACTTTTTTTCCTTTGACCCAAATTCAGAAAAACTAAAATATTACTGTTTAGAAATGTTCCCTTACCCATCAGGAAAAATCCATATGGGGCATTTACGTAATTACAGTATTGGTGATGTTGTTTCTCGTTATAAAAAGTCTCAAGGATATGAAGTGTTACACCCAATGGGCTGGGATGCATTTGGTTTACCAGCGGAAAATGCTGCTATTAAAAATAAAAGTCACCCTGGCAAATGGACATTTGAAAATATAGATTTTATGCGTTCGCAGCTTAAATCTATAGGGTTATCATACGATTGGGATAAAGAAATTGCCACTTGTAGCCCTGAATATTACAAGCATGAGCAAGCAATGTTTTTAGATTTTTTAAGTGCAGGCCTGGCTTATAGAAAAGAAAGTAACGTAAACTGGGATCCTGTGGATAATACAGTTCTGGCAAATGAACAGGTTATAGACGGAAAGGGCTGGAGGAGCGGTGCAGAAGTTGAGATTAAGAAGCTAAATCAGTGGTTTTTAAAAATTACAGATTTTGCTGAAGAGCTTTCGGCTGATGTTGAAGAGTTAGAAGGTTGGCCAGAAAAAGTTAAGACAATGCAAAAAAACTGGATTGGCAAGTCAATAGGAGCATCCATAATTTTTGAATCAACTAGCACAGAGGATAGAATTGAAGTTTTTACAACTAGGCCAGATACTATTTTTGGAGCTAGCTTTATTGGAATATCAGCGGGTCATCCTCTGGCAGAAAAACTAGCTAAAAGTAACTTCAGGCTAAAAGAATTTAACATTGAATGTGAAAAGCTTGGTGTTACAGCTGAGGCAATAGAAAAGGCTGAAAAGAAAGGTTTTGATACAGGAATAAAGGTAAAACATCCTTTTATTAAAGGAAGAGAAATTCCAGTATATATAGCGAATTTTGTATTAATGGGCTATGGTACTGGTGCGGTTTTTGCTTGCCCAGCCCATGACCAACGTGACTTAGATTTTGCTAGAAAATATAAGCTTGAAGTAATTACTGTTGTAGCTCCAGAAGGTGACAAATCTTTTGAAGTAAAAGATAAGGCATATACTGATGTTGGGAAATTAATTAACTCAGACTTTTTAAATGGTTTAGAAGTTGCAGAAGCCAAGGCTGAAATTATTAAAAGGCTGGAAGCTAGAAATATAGGTGCGGCAAAAGTAACCTATCGCCTTCGTGATTGGGGGGTTAGTCGCCAGAGATATTGGGGGTGCCCCATTCCTATAATATATTGTGATGACTGTGGTTCTGTTCCTGTACCAAAAGCTGATTTGCCAGTAAAATTGCCAGAAGATGTTTCTTTTGAAAAAGAAATTACAGGCAACCCACTTGAGCAGCACCCAACATGGAAGCATGTGGGCTGCCCTAAATGTAAGAAAGAGGCAGTTAGAGAAACTGATACATTTGACACATTTTTTGAGTCTAGTTGGTATTTTTTTAGATATTTAGACCCTAAAAATAGAGATCTGGCATTTGCAAAAGATTTAGCTAATAAAATTTTACCTGTAGACCAATATATTGGAGGGATTGAGCATGCAGTTTTACACCTGCTTTATGCTAGATTTTTTACCAAAGCTTTGGGTAAAGTTGGTTATCATGATATAAAAGAGCCCTTTAAAGCTCTTTTGACACAAGGAATGGTTTGCCACGAAACTTATCAGGATAGTAAGGGGGATTGGTTATATCCTGAATAGTTACTGAGAGTTTCTGAAGGTGTTTATAAAATAAAAGATACAGGCGAAGAGATAAA
>CAYGRX010000097.1:0-7084 GCA_964352365.1 uncultured Rickettsiales bacterium | reverse complement strand
TTTTATTTCTCATGGCTATTACTGCGCCAGAAATTTCATCTGAGGAAAATTGACCTTTGCTAGATAAGGCGGTTAAAATAGAGGCAATTTGTGCTGGTGTAGCTCCGTTGCCCGCTATAATCTGAAAAACTCTTGATGACTCATCTTTGGTGAGGTCTTTATCTGCACCTCGTTCAAATACTAGCTTTTCAATGTATTTTGTAATCTCTGCCATAAAGTTTAGAATTGAATATTTTTATGTAATATGTAGTTAATCGGGGAGGGTGATTGTTGCTCTTAACCCGCCTAGATGGCTTTCTGAGAGTTTTACTTCACCGCCATGTTTGTGTATAACATCTCTAGTAATTGAAAGACCTAGTCCAACCCCGCCAGTATCGGAATTTCTAGACTCATCAACTCTAAAAAATGGTTGAAAAACATCTTCTAGCTTATCGCTGGATATTCCTTGCCCATCATCATCTATGAAAATGTGTGTGAATTTGTTGTCTTCTTTTTGAGCTCGTATAGTTACATTTTCTGAATATTTGCAAGCATTATCAATTAAATTGGTAATAGCTCTGCTGAAATATTCAGGTTTAATTTTAACATTTATATTTTCTGGGATGTTAGCTGTAATATTATTTTGAAAATTATTATATTTTGCGACGATAACTGAAATATATTTCTTTAAATCAACAAGTTGGTTTTGTTCGGTGGTGTGATCTTGAGTGTCAAGTTGGGCAAATTTTAGATAGCCCTCAATCATCCTGTTCATTTCTTCAATTTCAAGGTTGAGGCTATTAGCAAGTTCCTTGTCTTCAGTCATTGATAAGGATAGTTTCATTCTAGTTAATGGTGTTTTTAGGTCATGTGAAACGCCCGCTAGCATTTGTGTTCTTGTATCTAATAGTCTTTTTATGCGCTCTTTCATTTCTATGAACGCCACGCCTGCACCTCTAATTTCTTTTGACCCTGAAGGTTTGAAATCTTCTGACCCTTGGCCGCGACCAAACATTTCTGCTGATTCAGCTAGGCTTACAATACTTCTAACTTGTCCACGGAGGAATAGCAGTGATATCATGCACATTATTATCGCTGAGCCTATGACCCACATTATAAATATATAGTTTGTTGTGCTACCAACTCTTTTCTTGTTGAAAATTAAGTTTAACAAATCGTCATTTATTTGGATGGATAGCCTTAGATTGTCTTCATCATGTTCAAACATGGCTAAGTTGTTTGTTATTCTGGTATATAGGCTTTTAATTAATAATTCATAATCTTCGTTAATATTACCCTTGGAATCTAGATCTGTGTTGCTTTCGATGTAGGCATCCAAATCCATATATTTTTTTGCAGCTTTTAAAACTTCAACTCTTTCATCAACGGCGATTCCACCTATGCCATTGATAATTAATGAAACTTCACCAGAGAATGATGATGTCATGCTTCTATTAAGGCTATCCCAATGCTTGTGATAAAAAACTGTTGTGATAATAATGGAAATTATTATCAACGGCGCAATGAATATAATTAAGAATCTGCCATATAAGGATTTTGGCATATATTTCTTTCCTATATTACTTAGGAGTTTAAATTTATTATTTAAATAATTTTGATTCACGGGCAATTTTATATTTACAACTTTAAATGTTTTAACTAAAAATTTTGTCTTTCCAAGTAATAAATTAAATTAATCCTTAACAAAGAAAAAGTAACGAAAATGTCAGATAAAATATATATATTCGATACTACCCTTCGTGATGGCGAGCAATCACCTGGCGCAACTATGAATGTTGAGGAGAAAATTCTAGTAGCAGATGTTCTTGATGAAATGCATGTGGACATGATTGAGGCGGGTTTTGCAATATCTTCTAACGGGGATTTTGAGGCTGTTAATAAAATCGCTAAAAGAATGAAATATTCAGGTGTATGTTCTTTGGCAAGGGCAATTAAAGGTGATATTGAAAGAGCAGGGGAGGCTGTTAAGCCAGCTAATAACCCTAGAATTCATACATTTATTTCAACTTCTGATATCCATTTAAAATATCAATTTCGCAAAACTCGTGAAGAAGTTATAGATATTATTAAAGATACTGTCGGTTTGGCGCGGAATTTATGCCCTGATGTTGAGTGGTCAGCAATGGATGCAACTCGAAGTGATTGGGATTACTTATGTAAAGCTGTTGAGGTTGCGATTGATGCAGGAGCTACTACAATTAATTTACCTGATACAGTTGGTTATTCCATTCCGAAAGAAATTTTTGACTTATTTAGATATGTAAAAAATAATGTTCCTAACATTGATAAGGCAATTTTATCATTTCATGGTCAAAATGACCTTGGTTTAGCAACTGCTAATGCACTTTCTGCAATTGATGCAGGCGCAAGGCAGGTTGAGCTTACTATTAACGGTATTGGTGAGCGTGCTGGCAATACTTCGTTGGAAGAAGTTGTTATGGCAATTAAAACTCGACAAGATTTATTGAATTACCAATGTGATGTTAAAACTGAATATATTATGCGTGCATCAAAACTTGTTACATCAATTACAGGTTTGCAAGTTCAGGCAAATAAGGCAATTGTTGGTGAAAACGCATTCGCTCATGAGTCTGGAATCCATCAGGACGGGGTTTTGAAGCATGCTGAGACGTATGAAATTATGAAACCAGAATCAATTGGTTTAACTAAAAATAAATTAGTTATGGGTAAGCATTCTGGGCGTGCTGCTTTTAAGGATAAGTTGTTGGAGTTGAATCTTAAAGTTTCTGAAGATGCCTTTCAACAGGCTTTTGAAAGGTTTAAGGAGCTTAGTGATAAGAAAAAAGAAATTTTTGATGACGACATTATTGCAATTGTTGATGATAGAGGTGAGGCGGGTGACGAGCATATTAAGTTTGATCACTTAGAAGTTCATTGTGGTTCGGATGGCCAAAGGGCAAAAGTTTGTTTAACTGTTGATGGTGTTAAGAAATGCGCTGAGTCAGAAGGTAGCGGGCCTATTGATGCATTATTTAAATCCATTAAAGAAATAACTAGCGTTGATGCTAGGTTGACGCGTTATGAGGTTAAGGCGGTGACTGAAGGGTTGGATTCTCAAGCGGAAGTCCTTGTTAGGCTGAAGGGGGTTAATGATGTGCAGGTTAGTTCTTCTGCCTCAGATATTGACACAACTATTGCTTCTGCAAAGGCATATATCAGTGCATTGAATAAATTATTTCACTATGAGAAGCGTATAAGTCTTGTTGATGTGGCATAGTCATGTGGAATTTTTTAAATAACCTACCATTGGCATTCGCTCTTTTAGTATTATTGGCGTTTCCAACTTTGGCAAATTCTCAAGGATATGACCTGCATACGCAGAATTATGGTTATGCTGATCCAGCAATAGATTATAATTATGAAAAGCAAAAAATGCCGACTATATTTGATACTTATATTTCTGCAAAGTTAGATGCGGTTTTTAATATTTCTAACAAAACTCAAACTATTCAGCGTTCAAATGGAGCTAATATCAATAATAATGTAGAATTAGAAGAGGGAATAGGAATTGATGTTGCGTTTGGGGCAAATCTTCTTTCTCCTAATATAACGATTGAGGTTGAAACTGGTATCATTCAATTTGATTTAGAGAATGTTGTGAATCAGACTGAAGTTTTTAACCAGGATCAGCCAATATGGAATGTGATGTTTAATGGCTATTATCATATTAAAAACCAGACTAGCTTTACCCCTTATGTTGGTTTTGGTTTGGGGGCAGTTGGTTTAATTAGAAGTTATGAAACAGGCTTTGGGTGTCAATTTATGACTGGTATTGAATATAAAATTAACCAGAAGCTTAATGCTATTGTTGGTTACAAATATTTTGATACGGCAGATATTTCAGTAAAGCCTAGGGATACATTCACCCCTAGTTATGATGAAACTATATCAATAACCACGCACGCATTACAGCTGGGTTTAAAATATAAGTTCTAGATATATAGTATTTATACTTACTCGTTATGCGGTAGCGCACTTTAAATTAACACAATTAGCTTGCATAACATCTGGAATCATGGCATATACCGCCTTGAAATTTAGAGGATTTTTTTGATGTTTAATAAAATTTTAGGCGTTTTTTCTAACGACATCGCAATTGATTTAGGCACTGCTAACACATTAGTTTATGTGAAGGGTAAAGGTATCATTATAAATGAGCCATCAGTTGTGGCGCTATTAAATAAAGACGGTAAAAAAATTCCTGAGGCATTTGGTCATCAAGCAAAGTTAATGCTTGGTAGAACTCCAGCTAATATTGAGGCAATTCGCCCACTTCGTGATGGTGTAATTGCAGATTTTAAAGGTGCTGAGGAAATGATAAAACATTTCATTCGTACTGTTCATAAGGGGCGCAACCTTGCGGGGCCACTTATTGTAATTTGTGTTCCATCTTCTTCGACTCCAGTTGAGAAAAAGGCTATTCAAGATGCTGCTATGAGTGCGGGTGCGCGTGATGTTTATCTTATTGAAGAGCCAATGGCTGCTGCGATCGGTGCTGGTTTGCCTGTAAATGAGCCAAAAGGTTCTATGATAGTTGATATTGGTGGTGGTACTACTGAGGTAGCTATTATTTCACTTGGTGGTATTGTTTTTGCAAAATCTACCAGAGTTGGTGGTGATGTTATGGATCAGGCTATTATTAACTATATTCGCAAATATCATAATTTGTTAATTGGTGAATCTACTGCCGAAGAAATTAAGAAAAATATTGGTTGTGCTATTTCTCCTGATCATGGTGAAGGCGAAAAATTCAGTATAAAGGGTAGGGATCTTTTAAACGGTGTCCCTAAAGAAATTGAGCTTACTGAAAAGCAAATTGCAGAAAGTCTTGAAGAGCCTGTTAATCACATTGTTGATGCTGTTCATGAAGCATTGGAAAAAACTCCACCTGAGCTTTCTTCTGATATTGTTGATCGCGGAATTATAGTTACTGGTGGCGGTGCGCTTCTTAAGGATATTGATACTCTACTTCGTCAATCAACTGGTCTTCCAGTTTTTGTTGCTGAAAACCCTTTGCACTGCGTTGCATTGGGTACTGGTGCCGCATTAGAAGATAGAAGAAGCTTTAAGGCCGTTTTATTTAAACAAGATTAGAGTCTCACCTTGGCGGTAATCCGAGGTCACTTGGATTGATTTTATAGAGTCGAGTGAACCTACTAACATCTTTTTTAACTTTGCATTCTTTGCATTTTTCAAAAATTCTTAAAGCATGGCCAAGTACAGGGTCTTCGTCATCTGGGTTTTCTCTTCTACTCATCGCCATTGCAACACCAATCTGAGGAAAAATTTCTTTATAAAAGTCATCTGCTCCAAATTCGCTATAGAGTCTCTTTTTTTCTAATTTATCATCAGTATAAACGTTATGATACTTTCCCTCTTCATTTGCGGATTGTAATTTTCCAGTTTCTAATACTGAATGATATTCGGCTAGTTCTATGCAGGCTAACTTTAATTCAACATGATCTGTTACTCCAAGCCTGCGTGCTGAAGTAATTATTCGGTCTTTATTCCAGCCGCCCTTTTGGAGTTTTTTATATATTTGCTCTAAAGATGGCTCTTTATTATATTCCATTTTATTAATCCGCTACTTACTAAGGCCTATCAGGTAAATCTTTGTTGGGATTTTTCGCTTGCCTCTTTTTGAAACCGTAACCGCTGGGGTCAACCTTTCCATATTTTTCATGGTTAAAGTTAGAAATTACCTCAACTTCAACATCTTTGCATTTATTATACAAATGCTTTGCAAGGTTTAGTTTATTTCCGTGTAGTGCTTTTTTTATTAATGCATCATTCGCATCATTTGTTCTAAGTTCTCTATCTAAAACCGCCCCCAAGTTTTTAAATTTACTCGCATATATTTCCATACCCGCAGTTCCTGGCTCATGGAACTTTCCTTTACTTAAAAGCTCCATTACCTCTTCATTTATATCTTCTCCGCTGAAGTATCTAGTATATTCATTATTAACATTAAAAAAATCAATTGCTGCTTCTATGCAGGCTATTTTCAATTCAACAACATTACATACATCTATGTTTTTTCTTGTAGCGCCTAGATAAAAATGTTTCCCTCTCCCCTCACGTAGCCCTTTGTATATTTTATCAATAGAAGGGCCGGCATCAAAATCTTCAATTGGTTTTGTTTCAAAATTTGGCTTTTTCATAACATAATAGTAATCTAATTTACTTATGATTTAGATTAACATATTAAGGTTAACAAATAGTTAACAAAAACTTTAAGCCCATGACTTACCTTTCGCCGTCAAATTTTTCTCGAATTGATAGTACGCACATAAATAAATTTAAAAAAGGTTCGATGAGCATTGATGACTCAATTGATCTCCACGGTCTTCGTGTGCATGAAGCTCAGGTTGAATTTTTAGACTTCATAGAAGAATCTTACGAATCTGGTTGCAGATATTTGCTAGTGGTAACGGGCAAAGGTAGCATAAGTGAGGGTGGTGGAGCTATTCGAAATGCGCTTCCAAACTGGATTAACGCCAGCCCGATATATGATAAAATTCTTGCTTATGCTCCAGCTCACATAAAACATGGTGGAAATGGTGCATATTATATTTTGCTAAAAAGAAATAATCAGATAAATTCAAATTAGAAAATTTATTAGCAAACTATTTAACAGTT
This sequence comes from uncultured Rickettsiales bacterium, assembly GCA_964352365.1. GTDB lineage: Bacteria > Pseudomonadota > Alphaproteobacteria > Rickettsiales > UBA8987 > CAYGRX01. The sequence goes on along the minus strand of CAYGRX010000097.1, from coordinate 424 downwards.
AATGTATTCACTTTTTGGCATCATAGATATCTCAACTTCAAATTTAGAGATTTTTACTCTTTACTTATCAATGGCTGTCATCTTCATTTTGACGGTAATCACGCTAGTGGAGTCTTTTCGCGCTGATAAATATAAAAAATTATATAAAAAAGCTTATTCCGATCTTCGCTTTGAAGAAAAAGTTCGTTTTAGATATGAGCAGGAGCTTAAAACTTTTGCTAAATTGATGGATCAGATAACTTTTCCAATTTGGCAACGTGATAAAGATATGAACATAATTTACTGCAATAGTCGCTTTTGTGAGATTGTTGGTGAAATTAGAGAAAACGTAATTAAGCACGGAAATATTGAAATTTTCCGTGGTGCAAAGGAAGTTTCCGTTGATGCATTCAAAAAGCATCAAACTCAAGTTGTTGAGAAAAAT
>CAYGRX010000096.1:0-7090 GCA_964352365.1 uncultured Rickettsiales bacterium | reverse complement strand
ATATAAAGTATAGAGAATGCCAAAATTAACATATCAAATGTCAAAAGTTCAAAATATAATTGAACCAGTAAAATCATCTGCTATAAAACCAACTTCACGTGTATAAAAACAAATAAAATATGCCAAAATTAACCGTAAATGGTAACGAAGTAGAATTTGACCAAGGGATGACAGTTCTTCAGGCTTGTGAGATCGCAGGTGAGGAAATCCCACGTTTTTGTTATCATGAACGTTTGAAAATTGCTGGAAATTGCCGTATGTGTCTTGTGCAAATTGAAGGTGGGCCACCAAAGCCAGCCGCTTCTTGCGCTATGCCAGCAGGCGAAGGCATGAAAGTACATACTAACACCCCAATGGTAAAAAAAGCACGTGAAGGCGTGATGGAATTTTTACTAGCTAACCACCCACTTGATTGTCCAATCTGTGACCAAGGTGGTGAATGTGATTTACAAGACCAGTCCATGGCTTATGGTAAGGCGGAAAGCCGTTTTGATGAAAATAAACGTGCCGTTAAAGATAAATATATGGGGCCTGTAATTAAAACCCAGATGACACGTTGCATTCACTGCACGCGCTGTGTTCGCTTCATGGATGATGTCGCTGGCGTTTCAGAATTAGGTGCGGTTTTTCGTGGTGAATCTACGCAAATTAGTACATTTATTGAGCAGGGTTTAAGCAGTGAGCTTTCAGGTAATATAGTTGATTTATGCCCAGTTGGCGCATTAACTAGTAAGCCTTACGCATTCCGCGCTCGTCCTTGGGAACTTACAAAAACTGAAACAATTGACGTTCATGACGCAGTCGGTTCAAGCATCCGTGTAGATTCAAAGGGTAATGAGGTGATGAGAATCATGCCTCGCAATAATGATGAAGTTAATGAGGAATGGATTTCAGATAAAACTCGTTTCTCTTTTGAGGGTTTGAAAATTCAACGTATTGACCGTCCATATATTCGTAAACGCGGAAAATTATCCCCTGCAAGTTGGGAAGAGGCTTATAGAGCTGTGGCTGAACGTTTTAACGCAGTTGATAGAGATAAAATTGCAGCAATCGCTGGAGATATGGTTGATGTTGAGTCAGTTCATAGTTTGAAAGCTCTACTAGATAGTTTTGGTGTTAATTCATATGATTGTCGCCAAGATGGCGCAGCATATGATGCTTCTATTCGTGCTTCTTACATTTTTAATGGTGGTATTGAAGCTTTAGAAGAGGCTGATGCAATTTTAATATTGGGTAGCAACCCAAGATATGAAGCAAGTGTGCTAAATGCTAGAATTCGCCGTAATGTAATTGATCGTAATATTCCAATTGCGCTTATTGGTGATGAGGAAGATTTAACTTATAAATATGAATATTTAGGCAAAAATAGTGATGCTATTGAAGAGCTTCTTACCAAAAAATCTAAGTTTGGTGAAATTCTGAAAAAAGCTGAAAAGCCGATGATAATTGTTGGTAACTCAGTTTATCAAAAGAAGTCAGTTGATAAAATAATCACTAAGCTTATCGAGGTTTCTGAAAAACTTGGCGTTATATCTAAGAGCTGGAACGGGCTTTCTATATTGCAAAAAGCTGCTGGTAGAGTAGGTAGTCTTGATGCTGGTTTTGTGCCAAGTGCCAAAGGCGCACGTGATGTGGCAAAAATTTTAGCAGATGCCAAAAAAGGTGTTGTGGAAATTGTTTATCTTCTTGGAGCTGATGAGATTGATACTTCATGCCTTGAAAAGCCCTTTGTTATTTATCAAGGTAGCCATGGTGATGCTGGGGCACAAGTTGCAGACGTAATTTTGCCGGGTGCTGCATCAACTGAGAAATCATCTACTTATGTTAACCTTGAAGGAAGAGTTCAAAGAACCCGTAGAAGCACCTTCCCGATTGGTGATGCGAAAGAGGATTGGCAAGTTATTTCAGAGTTATCGCTTGTGTTGGGTAAAAAAGGTTTCAAAAATATTGAAGAACTTCGTGAATCTATGGGTGAAATCAATGGAATATTCAAAACTTTTGATGAGGTAATTCCGTCATCTTGGCCTGCCTCTAAAGATTTGCCGAAAGTAGCAACTTTACCTAAGGAAAATTTAAGCGCCGCAGCATTTAACTTTTATTTCACTGACCCGATTACAAGATTATCTAAAACGCTACAAAAATGTAATGAAGAATTTGGCGCGAAAAAGGGTTTTGAAACTTTATCTGGTTCTAACTTATCAACTGACAGGAAAAAAGCTAGTTAATGGAATTATTCGACCAAACATATGAGTGTGTTTCAACTCTTCCAACTTGCATTCCTGTTGCTTGGATTTTAGTGAAAATCATTGCGATTATTGCGCCACTTATGATTTTTGTTGCATATTTAACTTACTTTGAGCGTAAGGTTATTGCGGCGATGCAAATGCGTAAAGGGCCAAATGTAGTTGGTCCATTTGGTTTGCTACAGCCACTTATGGATGGTGTGAAACTATTCTTAAAAGAAACTGTTATTCCAGCTGGCTCAAATAAAAAACTTTTCCTATTTGCGCCAATGATAACCTTCATTCTAGCAATGGTAGGTTGGGCAGTTATTCCATTTAGTGCGCAACTTGTTTTAGCGGATGTTAATGTTGGTGTGCTTTATTTATTCGCAATTTCCTCGCTTGGCGTTTATGGAATTATAATTGCAGGCTGGGCTTCAAACTCGCAATATTCATTTTTAGGTGCAATTCGTTCTTCAGCGCAAATGGTATCTTATGAAGTATCACTTGGGCTTATCGTAATATCAGTTTTGTTATTTGCTGGTTCATTTAATTTGTCAGATATTGTTTTAAGTTATAAGGATAGAACTGGTTTTGAACATTTGTTACTAGTGCCTATGGGTGTAATGTTCTTTATTTCAACTTTGGCAGAAACTAACCGTCACCCTTTTGACCTTCCTGAGGCGGAAGCGGAGCTGGTTTCGGGCTTTAATGTTGAATATTCATCTATGCCTTTTGCCCTATTCTTTTTAGGTGAATATGCAAATATGATTTTGATGTGTGCCATGACATCAGTTTTATTCTTAGGTGGTTGGTTACCTCCATTAGAAATTGATGCCCTATATTTAATCCCTGGGCCAGTATGGTTAGGAATTAAAGTCGCATTTCTTCTATTCTGCTTCCTTTGGGTTAGGGCTTCCCTTCCAAGATATAGATATGACCAATTAATGCGACTAGGTTGGAAAATTTTCCTTCCACTTTCATTAATTTGGGTTGTTTTAGTTTCAGGATATTTAGTGTATACAGGTAAAATAGATAGAGAAGCAGTTAAAGAGCAAAATATTCAGTTTGAGTTAGAGTACCAATCTGAGTTAAATAAAGTGGCAGCAGAAAATGAGGCTAGAGAAATAATTGAAGCTACTGAAGGTGAGGGGAAGGTTGAAGAAAGTGAGTCTAAGTCTACTGAAAAACTTGAAGATATTAAAAACGAGATTAAAGAAGAGGCAGTTGAAAAATAATGTTCAAAACTCTCGACAGTTTATTTTTAAGAGAAATAGTGCTTGGGCTTTGGCGTACGCTAACTTACATGTTCAAACCAAAAGTTACAATCAACTACCCATATGAAAAAGGGCCAATCTCAACACGTTTCCGTGGTGAGCACGCACTTCGTCGTTATCCAAACGGTGAAGAAAGGTGTATCGCTTGTAAATTATGTGAGGCAGTTTGCCCTGCGCAAGCTATAACTATTGAAGCTGAAGAGCGCGATGACGGTTCGCGTCGTACTACGCGTTATGATATTGACATGACAAAATGTATATACTGCGGTTTTTGTGAAGAAGCTTGCCCAGTTGATGCAATTGTTGAAGGGCCAAATTTTGAGTTTGCAACTGAAACTCATGAAGAGCTTTTATATAATAAAGACAAACTTCTATCTAATGGTGATAAGTGGGAATATGCACTTAACCAAAGGTTAGAGAATGAAAAAGACTTTAGGTAGGTAAAGGTTAGTGGAAATTAGTTTAACAGTTATTTTATTTTACGTATTCTCGGTTATAACGGTTATTTCTGCGGTTGCAGTAATTTCTGCTAGAAACCCAGTATATTCAGTTTTATGGCTTATCTTTGCATTTTTCAATGCAGCAGGCTTGTTCCTTTTGTTAGGTGCAGAGATGTTAGCTATGCTTCTGGTGATTGTTTATGTTGGGGCGGTTGCAGTTTTATTCCTGTTTGTTGTGATGATGTTAAATATTAAAACGGCTAGTTTAAAGAAAAATTTTCAATCATATCTGCCAATTGGCATAATTTTGGCCGGTATTCTATTTTTAGAGATTTCAGCAATAACGTATAATGCTTCGAATAAGTTAGATATTAAAACTCAAAAAGTAGTTACAGAAACTATAGGCGAATTTTCCCAAGATGCTAGCTATAGAAAAGTTAACAAAAACACAAATGCCCACCAAATAGGCAATGTAATGTACACTGACTATATTCTATATTTTCAAACTTGTGGCTTAATATTATTTGTAGCTATGATTGGTGCAATTGTTTTAACCTTACGTAATAGAACTGGTGTTCGTAAACAAGTTATTACAGATCAATATAAACGTAACATGAAAAATTCACTTAGGGTTGTTTCAGTTGAGACTGGAGCGGGAGTTAAATAAATGTTTGAATCTATATTAAATATTGATCCCCTAAATATTGGTATTCAGCATTATATTTTGCTCAGCACTATGATATTCACAATTGGCGTTTGTGGTATATTTTTAGGTAGGAAAAACATCATCACAATTATGATGTCATTGGAGCTAATTTTACTTGCTGTTAATATTAACTTGGTTTCTTTCTCATCTTATTTAGGTGATTTGAAAGGGCAGATATTCACATTCTATATTCTAACCGTTGCAGCCGCAGAAGCAGCAATAGGTTTAGCTATTTTGGTTGTTTACTACAGAAATAGGAACTCTATTGAAGTAGAAGATATTAACGCTTTAAAGGGCTAGTTGTTTAAGTGGAAATTTTAATTAAATCGATAGTATTTTTACCGTTATTAGCTGCAATTTATGTGGGTTTAAATACAGGTAAGTTTGACGCGAAAAAAGCGCAATACATAACAACTGCATCAACTATGACAGCGGCATTATTCTCTTGGATAGTGTTTTTTAACGTTGTTCTTGGTGGTAACACCTACGACGTTCAGATTATTGGTTGGATAAGCTCCGGTGATTTTGTATCTAACTGGGCACTAAAAGTTGATAGTCTAACAGCAATTATGTTAACGCTTGTAACCACAGTTTCAAGTTTGGTCCACTTATATTCAGTTGGCTATATGAGCCATGACGATCACCGCCAACGCTTCATGGCGTACTTGTCATTATTTACATTTTTTATGTTAATGTTAGTTACAGCAAATAACCTACTTCAATTATTTTTAGGATGGGAAGGTGTAGGTTTGGCATCATACTTACTGATTGGCTTCTGGTACAAAAAACCAAGTGCAAATGCGGCGGCGATGAAAGCATTTTTAGTAAATCGTGTAGGCGATATAGGTCTGGCGTTAGGATTGTTTGCAACTTATATGGTTTTTGGCTCTATATCATACGAACAAATTTTTAATAGTGCGGGTGATAATCAAGATGCTGTAATTAATATTTTTGGTACTGACTATCACGGGATGACAGTTATCTGTATATTGCTATTTATTGGTGCAATGGGTAAGTCAGCACAGCTTGGTTTGCACACTTGGCTACCAGATGCAATGGAAGGTCCAACACCAGTTTCTGCTTTAATTCATGCGGCGACAATGGTAACTGCGGGTGTGTTTTTAGTTGCGCGTATGAGTCCATTATTTGAGCTTTCTGAAACGGCACTTGCAATGGTAACAATAGTTGGTGCAACTACAGCAATTTTTGCGGCGACAATTGCAGTTACTCAGAATGATATCAAAAAAATTATCGCATATTCAACTTGTTCACAACTTGGATATATGTTCTTCGCATGCGGTGTTTCAGCTTATGCGGCGGGTGTTTTCCATCTTTACACTCATGGTTTTTTCAAGGCACTTTTATTTCTTGGTGCTGGTTCAGTTATACATGCAATGAGTAATGAGCAAGATATCCGCAAAATGGGTGGTATACGTAAAAAAATTCCGCTAACTTTTTGGATAATGATTATTGGTACATTGGCAATAACGGGCTTCCCGCTTCTTTCGGGTTACTATTCAAAGGATATGATTTTGGAATCAGCTTATGCAGCTAGTCAATATGGTAAGCCATATGCGGCATATGCATTTTGGGTTGGTCTAACTGCGGCATTTTTAACCGCTTTTTATTCTTGGAGGTTAATTATTTTAACTTTCTTTGGTAAGTGTAGAGCTAGCAAAAAAGTGCAAGACCATATTCATGAATCTCCAAAATCAATGACGATACCATTAATTGTGCTTGCAATTGGTGCGGTATTTGTTGGTGCAATATTCTCTAAGAATTTACACATAACACATGAAGGGCTAGATTTTTGGAATGGTTCTGTCGCAGAAAGTTTTGTTGAAACTGGAGTTGATTATCAAATTAATGTTGAGAAGTTACAAACAGCTGAAGAAACTGGCGAAGAAATTCAAACTGAAGTTTCAAGTAAATCAATCTACACAGCGGCACATGAAGTTCCAAAATGGGTGGTATTAGCTCCACTTTGTGTTGGTATTACAGGTTTGTTATTGGCTATTTTATGCTATTCTATATTGCCGAGCTTGCCGAAAAAAATATCAGAAATATTCTCACCAATATATAAGTTACTTTATAATAAATATTACATTGATGAGCTTTATGAATTTCTTTTTGTAAAGCCAGCGAAAGCAATAGGTACATTCTTCTGGAAGTTTATTGATGCTGGCTTTATTGATAAGTTTGGGCCTAATGGTGTTGCTTGGACTTCTGATAAGGTTGCTGGATTGTTAAAATCATTCCAGTCAGGTTATTTGTATCATTACAGTTTTGTGATGTTACTAGGGTTAATTTTATTAATTGGATATTTTATTTTTTAGGTAGTTTGCTAAATGGAAATAAGCGAGATTTTGGAGTTTGTTTCTAAATATTATGGTTTAGATTGGCTAGGCACAATTTTGACAATTTTATGTTTACATAACCTTAAGA
>CAYGRX010000095.1:0-7115 GCA_964352365.1 uncultured Rickettsiales bacterium | reverse complement strand
TGGTAGACCACCTGTAATATCCTTAGTTTTAGATGATTCACGAGGAATTCTGGCAACAACATCACCAGCATGAACTTCCTGACCATCATCAACTGAAAGAATTGCATCAATAGGAAGGAAATATCTAGCTTCCAAACCGTTAGATAAGTTAACAACTTCCTCTTTACCATCTTTCAATGTGATACGTGGACGAAGTGATGAACCACCTTTTTGAGTTTTCCAGTCAATAATTTGCTTAGAAGTTAAGCCCGTTGTTTCATCCACAACCTTACGAAGTGAAACTGAATCAACCAAATCACGATAAACAATGTGACCAGATTTTTCTGTAATGATTGGAATCGTATATGGATCCCACTCAGCCAGAATAGTACCAGCTTTAACTTTTGAACCTTCATCAATAGTCATACGAGAACCGTAAGGAACTTTATTTCTGAAACGCTCTCTGCCTTTTTCATCAAGAACAACGATTTCACATGATCTTGAAAGTACAACATTACGTTTTTGAGAATCAACAACTATGTTTCTGTTCTCAATTTTTATTGTACCATCAACAGGTGACTCAATGCTTGATTGCTCAGCAGAAGATGTTGCCGCACCACCGATGTGGAACGTTCTCATTGTAAGCTGAGTACCAGGCTCACCGATTGATTGCGCAGCGATAACACCAATAGCATCACCAACATTAACTAAGTGACCAGTTGCCAAGTCACGTCCATAACATTTTGCACAAGCGCCATTTTCAAGCTCACAAGTAATAATTGATCTAACTAGAATTGAATCAACACCAGCAGCTTCAATCTTATCGCAAATTGCTTCATCAATTAAATCACCAGCTTTCAAAATTAAATCATCATTAACTGGATGCCTAACATCATTAGAAGATACACGACCAAGGATTTTATCAGTTAAAGGAACGGTAACTTGACCAGAATCAATTTCAGGCTTCATTACAAAACCGCCTTTACTTCCGCAATCTTCCTGTCTAACGATAACATCTTGCGCCACATCAACTAAACGACGAGTTAGGTAACCCGAGTTAGCTGTTTTAAGTGCAGTATCAGCCAAACCTTTACGTGCACCATGTGTAGAGTTGAAGTATTCAAATACGTTAAGACCTTCCTTAAAGTTTGAAACGATTGGTTTTTCAATGATTTCACCAGAAGGTTTAGCCATCAAACCACGCATACCAGCAAGCTGTTTAATTTGCGCTGCAGAACCCCTCGCACCTGAATGTGCCATCATATAGATTGAGTTAACTGAGTTTTGTCCTTGAACACCAGCATATTTATCAGTTTTAATTTCACCACTCATATAACGCATCATTTCATTTGCAACTTGGTCAGTACAATGAGACCAAGCATCAACTACTTTGTTGTATTTCTCTTTACGAGTGATCAAACCATCTTGATATTGCTTTTCAAAATCTAATACGAAAGATTCAGTTTTTGCAATCATGTTAGATTTTTCTTCAGGGATGATCATATCATCTTTACCGATAGAAATACCAGCTTTACAAGCGTTACTAAAACCAAGACCCATTAGCTGATCTGCAAATATTACAGTCGCTTTTGGACCACATGCACGATAAATTTCATCAATCAAGTTAGAAGCTTCCTTCTTAGTGATAATTTTATTTATCAATGAATATTTGATTTCAGCGTGCTTAGGCAATAACTCAGCGATTTTCATTCTACCTGGAGTAGTATTAACAATCTCAGTTACTTTATTACCTTCTTTGTCTACTGTCTCAAAACGAGTTTTAACTTTAGCATGTAGCGATAATGCGCCAACACCCATTGCATGCTCGATTTCGCCAACATCACGATAAACACCACCCTCACCTGGCTCACCATCAAACTCAAGAGAAAGATAGTATAAACCAAGAACGATATCTTGCGTAGGTACGATCACTGGCTTACCAGAAGCTGGAGATAATACGTTGTTAGTTGACATCATCAAGATTCTAGCTTCAAGCTGAGCTTCAATTGATAATGGAACGTGAACCGCCATTTGGTCGCCATCAAAATCGGCGTTGAATGCTGTACATACTAATGGGTGAAGACGAATTGCCTTGCCTTCAATTAGTACAGGTTCAAACGCTTGGATACCAAGTCTATGTAGCGTAGGTGCACGGTTAAGAAGAACTGGATGCTCTTTAATAACTTCATCAAGAATATCCCAAACTTCAGGACGTTCTGCTTCAACCATTTTCTTAGCAACTTTAATAGTTTGCGAGTGTCCGTACAGTTCAAGCTTAGCATAAATGAATGGCTTAAATAGCTCTAAAGCCATTTTTTTAGGTATACCACATTGATGTAATTTAAGCTCAGGCCCAACAACAATTACCGAACGACCAGAATAATCTACACGCTTACCAAGTAAGTTTTGACGGAAACGACCTTGCTTACCTTTTAACATATCAGATAGAGACTTAAATGGACGCTTATTAGCATCTTTAATAACTCTACCACGACGACCATTATCAAATAATGCATCAACAGATTCTTGAAGCATACGCTTCTCGTTTCTTATGATAATGTCAGGAGCGTTAAGCTCTAAAAGTCTTTTCAGGCGGTTGTTACGGTTAATCACACGACGATATAAATCGTTCAAATCTGAAGTCGCAAAACGACCACCATCAAGTGGTACTAATGGACGCAAATCAGGTGGAATTACAGGTAAAACTTCCATAACCATCCACTCAGGCTTATTGCCAGAGTCAATTAGGTTTTCAACAAGTTTAAGTCTTTTAACAATTTTCTTTCTTTTAGCTTCAGACTTACAATCTGGAAGTTCAACACGAAGTTCATCACGAATTTCTTCAAGGTCTAAATCTCTAAGTAGGTATTGAATTGCTTCAGCACCGATCATAGCAGTGAAAGACTCTTCACCATATTCATCTTGCGCATCGTAATATTGCTCTTCTGTAATCAACTCACCTTGCGTGAATGGAGTTAAACCAGGTTCAGTTACAATAAATGATTCGAAATAAAGAACTTTCTCAAGATCTTTAAGAGTTGAATCTAGTAATAAGCCAATACGAGAAGGTAATGATTTTAGGAACCAAATGTGAACAACTGGAGAAGCAAGGTCAATATGCCCCATTCTCTCACGACGCACTTTTGAAGTAGTAACTTCAACGCCACATTTTTCACAAACAATACCACGGTATTTCATACGCTTATATTTACCACATAAGCACTCATAGTCTTTTACAGGACCAAAGATTTTCGCACAAAATAAACCATCTTTTTCAGGCTTAAATGTTCTATAATTAATAGTTTCAGGTTTTTTAACTTCACCATAAGACCATGAACGGATTTTTTCGGGACTCGCGATTGAGATCCTTAATATATCAAAATCTTGAGATTTGTTTCCATATCCAAATAAGTTGAAAACTTCATCACGCATTTTATTTCTCCGATTTTATTTTAGTACAAAATAAAAATATTATGCACTTTGTTAACTTTAATTCTCTTGAGATCCTTCACTTTGCTATAATGACATAACAACTATGCCCAATTATACAAGGTGAAGAACCTAGCTTTAAAATGATTTAAGAATTTCTTTTGATTAGGTTGGTGACTAGCGGTCTTTTATTGGGGGTTTAACAGAGAGAACTCACTAATCACCATTTCGTAAAGCAAAAGAATATAAATTAATCATCCTCCCTTTGCTTCAATTCAACATTCAGGCACAAGCTTCTTAGCTCTTTTACCATAACGTTAAATGACTCAGGTACACCTGACTCAAACGTTTGGTTACCCTTCACTATTGACTCGTAAACTCTAGTTCTTCCGACAACGTCATCAGACTTAACAGTCAATAGCTCTTGTAACGTGTAAGCAGCACCGTAAGCTTGAAGTGCCCAACATTCCATCTCACCGAACCTTTGTCCACCAAAGTGAGACTTACCGCCGAGAGGCTGTTGAGTTACTAAACTATAAGGCCCAATTGACCTAGCATGCATTTTATCATCAACTAAATGATGAAGCTTAAGTAAGTATATTATACCAACAGTTACCTTTCTGTCAAACTTTTCACCTGAACGACCATCATAAAGATCAAATTGGCCAGAGCTATCAAGCCCTACTTTATTCAAGTGTTCAGTAATGTCAGCCTCACTTGCACCGTCAAATACTGGTGATGCAAAAGGAACACCTTCACGCGCTAGATTAGCAGAAAGCTCAACGATTTCATTATCATTCATCGCTTTGATTTCAGCTAAATCTTCAGGACGAGAATAAATCTCATTAACTGAAATACGCAGATCATTGGCTTTATCCTTCTCACCTTCTCTATATTGTTCAACCATATCTTGAAGCTGAATACCCAAACCTCTTGCCGCCCACCCAAGGTGAGTTTCAAAGATTTGACCAACATTCATACGAGATGGTACACCTAGAGGGTTTAAAACGATATCAACTGGAGTTCCATCTTCAAGATAAGGCATATCTTCGGCAGGGGCAATTCTAGAAATAACACCCTTATTACCATGACGACCAGCCATCTTATCACCTGGTTGAAGCTTACGCTTAACTGCAACGAAAACTTTAACTACTTTTAGAACACCAGAAGGTAAATCATCACCTGACTGAAGCTTATCAATTTGGTCATTTAGCTTTTCATCAAGAACTCTTAGGTGAGCATCATACTCATCTTTAAGCTCTTTAATTTTAGCCATAACACCAGCATCTTCAACTTCAACACCCCATAATTTTACAGGAGGTATCTCAGCCAAATCTTTAGCTGCAATTTTACTTCCCTTCTTTAAAGGAGCAACAGCTTTAGAAGATTTTTGGCCTTCTAATGCTTTTGATAATCTATCAAAGATTGGAGCTGTAATGATTTTATACTCATCATTTCTATCCTTTTGCATACGATCAATTTCAAATCTTTCGATTTCCATCGTACGCTCATCTTTCTCAATACCACGACGTGAGAAGATACGAACATCAACAACAGTACCAATTACGCCAGGCTTCATCTTCATAGAAGAATCTTTAACATCAGCAGCTTTCTCACCAAAAATAGCACGAAGAAGTTATTCTACAGGAGTCATTGTAGATTCATCCTTAGGATAAACCTTACCAACTAAAATTGAACCAGCGCCAACTTCAGCACCAACATGTACAATACCTGTTTCATCCAAGTTAACCAAAGCTTCTTCTGAAACATTAGGAATATCACGTGTGATTTCCTCTGGTCCAAGCTTCGTATCACGAGCAACACACTCAAATTCTTCAATATGAACTGAAGTATATACGTCATCTTTAACGATACGCTCAGAAATTAAGATTGAATCCTCAAAGTTATAACCATTCCAAGGCATAAATGCTGCAATAACGTTTTTACCAAGCGCTAACTCACCCAGATCAGTTGAAGGACCATCAGCAATGATGTCTCCAACCTTAATTTTGTCACCAGGGTTAACAATAGGTTTTTGGTTAATTGAAGTATTTTGGTTTGTACGAGCAAACTTACGAAGTGTGTAAATATCAACTGAATAAGAATCATTTTCCTTATCTTCAACTTTCACAACAATTCTTGTCGCATCAACTTTATCAACAACACCATCACGTTTTGCAACAACTACAGCACCTGAATCAGAGGCAACAGCCGCCTCCATACCAGTTCCAACTAAAGGAGCTGAAGATTGCAATAATGGTACTGCTTGACGCATCATGTTTGATCCCATCAGTGCACGGTTAGCATCATCATTTTCCAAAAATGGAATTAGAGCAGATGCAACAGATACTAATTGACGAGGCGATACATCCGCATATTGAATGTCTTCCTTGTTAACCATTTGGAAGTCACCATTAACACGGCAAGAGATTACATCATCAATAAACTTTCCATTGTCGTCCAAGTTGGCGTCAGATTGAGCAATAACAAATTTACCCTCTTCGATTGCAGATAGATAATCAACTTTTTTACCTAACTTTCCATCCTCAACTTTAACATAAGGAGTTTCAATAAAACCATATCTGTTAACACGAGCATAAGTTGCAAGCGAGTTAATTAGACCAATATTCGGCCCCTCTGGAGTTTCAATCGGGCATATTCTACCATAATGCGTAGGATGTACGTCACGAACCTCAAAACCAGCTCTTTCACGAGTTAAACCACCAGGGCCTAACGCTGAAAGTCTACGTTTGTGGGTAACTTCAGATAATGGGTTAGTTTGATCCATAAACTGAGAAAGCTGAGACATACCAAAGAATTCTTTAATAGATGCTTGCAAAGGCTTAGCATTTATTATGTCATTCGGCATAACTGTATCAATCTCAACAGAAGAGATACGCTCTAATATAGCTTTTTCAACACGAAGTAGACCAATACGCAACTGGTTTTCAGCCAACTCACCAACAGAACGAACACGACGGTTACCAAGGTGATCAATATCATCAACTTCACCACGTCCATCTTTTACCTCAACCATCTTACGGATGATTTGCATAACGTCTTCTTTAGTAAGAACTGTAACTTCTTCAGGAACATCAACGCCTAAACGAGTATTCATTTTCATTCTACCAACGTCAGAAAGATCATATCTTTCAGCATCAAAGAATAAAGATTGGAATATAGTTTCAGCAGCTTCAATTGTAGGTGGCTCACCTGGGCGCATAACACGGTATATGTCGAATAATGATTCTTCACGGTTTGTGTTTTTGTCAGCAGAAAGTGAATCAAGAATATATGCCTTAGAATTAATAGGCAAATCTACAATTTTGATTTCTTTAATTTTGCTTTCAGTGATTTTCTCTAAAGCTTCAGGAGCAATTAGATTTCCAGCTTCAAGAATAACTTCACCACTCTCTTTATCTATAACAGCTTCAGAAACATAAGTTTTAGCAAGAGTTTCATCTGTAACAATGATTTTTTCTAAACCATCTTCAGCTAATTTTTTAGATTTTCTAGGTGTAATTTTAGCACCCTGAGAAAGGGTAACTTTACCATCTTTAGCATTAACTAAGTCGTAAGCTAATTCACCTGAATAATTTTCAGGATTGAATGGAATAACCCAACCTTTTGCAGTTTTAGACAATGTTGTAGAGTCAAAGTAAGATGAAACTATTTCATCATTTTCAAGGCCTAGAGCTCTTAATAAT
>CAYGRX010000094.1:0-7140 GCA_964352365.1 uncultured Rickettsiales bacterium | reverse complement strand
GTAATAAACTAATATAGCTAATATTACAATTTTCTAGAGTAAAATGCCAGAAGGACCAGAAAATAAACCTAATAAATTTGATATTAAAGCTATAGTTTCAAATAAAAATGCTATCAAAAACCTAATTCTTATAATTCTTAACTTAGCTTTTGCTGTGGTTTTTACGAGTCAGCTTTTCTCGTTCATTTCCAACAATTCATCTAGTAGCGAAGACATTATTAATGAAGGTAGAAAAGTAACCTACAAAATCCCTACTGATGAACTTATTATAGCTGAACTTAGCAATGAAGAATTACCTGAACCTTTACAAGAAAAGGAAGTGGAAGAGGAAATTGCCGAAGTAATTGCAGAAGAAACCACCCAAGAGATAGTAGAGGAAATAGTTGAGGAAGTTGTTGAAAAAGTCATAGATTACAGCACAGCAAATTTAGGAATTATCGTAACTGAAATTGGCCTAAAGCAAGAAAATATAGATTTTGCAGAAACCCTACCTAAGGAAGTTAGTTTTGCGTTCTCACCATATTCTGATGAATTGCAAAATAAAATTGATGCCGCTGTTGAAAATGGTCGCGAAACACTTATTAACCTAATGTTTGAACCATCAAACTACCCCCTTGAGGATTCTGGCCCTTTAACTGTGCAAAGCCATTTTGAAAAAACTCAGAACGTATATCGAGTCCAGCAATCCGTTTTGGATAAAAGTAAATATATAGGCTTTTTTACCAATACAGATGAAATTGTAACCCATAATTTAGAAGTTGTTTCTCCCGTTTTACTAAAGATTAAAGAAATGGAAAAATTCTTTTTATTCTATAAACAACCAGTAAACTCATATCTTGAAAAAGAAGCAAAGCCAATGGCCATAGATATTGGGGCAGTAACTTATTTAATAGACCAAAAAGAAAGCGCGGAAGAGATTAGAAAAACCTTGGACCAAGTGAAACTCGAATTATTAGAAAGAAGAAGAAAAATAATTATTGCGCTACGCCCATATAAAACTTCAATTAACGTTTTAAATCAATGGCTACAAGAAAATTTAAGTTCAAAAGTTCAAATAGCTCCAATTTCATATTTTATTACGGATAACTAAAATGATTGATAGAGATAAGTTACTATATCGTGAGTGCGTTGGCGTCATGCTTATTAACTCTGATAATAATATTTTAGTCGGCAAAAGAATCGATAGTAAATATGATGCTTGGCAAATGCCACAAGGTGGAATTGAAGCAGGAGAAAACCCAATGGAAGCAGCCTTCAGAGAGTTAAAAGAAGAAATTGGCACTAATGATTTCGAGGTTTTACAAGAGTCCGAAGATTGGTATTATTACGATATCCCTGACGATTTAATACCAAAATTTTGGGGGGGTAAATATAGGGGGCAAACCCAAAAATGGTTTTTAGCTAGATTTAAAGGTGAAGACTCAGATATAAATATACATACTGAAAATGCTGAATTTTGCGAATGGAAATGGGCGGAGCCAAGAACTCTACCAATAATTATTGTACCTTTTAAAAGAGAATTATATTCAGAATTAGTTAAAGAATTCTCTGAACATTTATAGTACTAAAAATGAAAAAAAACAATGTAATCGGGGTTTTTGGACTAGGCATATCTGGTAAATCTATAATTGAATATTATTCAAAAACTAACATAAAAATCTATGCTGATGATGACAAAGACTCATCTTATTTCGAAGCTACAAACACCTATTTTAAAAATTACACAAAATGGCCATGGGAAAAACTAGATTTTTTGGTTTTTTCACCAGGAATTCCACTAAATTACCCAGAACCTCATGAGATTGTAAAACTAGCCAGAAAATATAATATCAAAATAATCTGCGATATTGAATGTCTATTTTTTGAAAAAAATGATGATATTAAACTAATTGGAATTACTGGAACTAACGGAAAATCAACCACAACAGCACTTATTAATCATATATTAAATGAGTGTGGCGTCTCCTCAGAAATTGGAGGGAATTTTGGAATTCCTGCAATGAGCTTAGATCTAGTAGCAAAAGGTTATAAAGTTATTGAAATATCCTCATATCAGTTAGACTTACTAGATAAAACTATTTTTGATTACTCCCTTTTACTAAATATCACCCCAGACCATATAGACAGGCATGGTAACTTTGAAAACTATATAAAGGCCAAAGAAAGGGTTTTTAAGGGAGTTAATGCAGATAATTGCATAATATGTATAGACCAAAAAATCACTAAGGAAATTTTCCAAAGAAATGGAAACAATCTAACAAGCTATCAAACGGAAATATTTGACGAATTGAAAACTTATAGCTTTCCTAACTTACCAGGCGAGCATAATTTACAAAATATTATAGGAGCCTATTTAATCTGCAAAAAAATTGGATTAAAAAATACTGACATTATTAATGCAATTAAATCCTTTAAAGGCTTAGAACATAGGATTGAATTAGTTACTGAAAATAATAACTATTTAGCAATTAATGACTCCAAAGCAACAAATGCGGACGCTACAAAACCAGCCCTTAAAACCTTTGATAATATAATCTGGCTTGCAGGTGGCGTAGCAAAAGATGGCGGCATCGAAGATTTAAGTGAATATTTTGACAAAATAGAGACCGCAATATTTTTCGGCGAAGCTAAGCAAATATTTAAAAATAGCTTTCAGTCAAAATCAAACAAAAAAATTTTCATAGAGAAAAACCTCCAAAAAGCCGTAGAAAAGGCTTTCGAAATAGTTAATATAAAAAGGGGTAAAAAATACACTATATTATTATCACCTGCTTGCGCCTCCTTTGATGAATTTAAAAACTATGAAGAAAGGGGACAATTTTTTAAAAAACTAGTTTTAAACAATATTTTTTAGGAAGAAAAATGAAAGTTATATTTATGGGTACACCAGATTTCTCATGCCCTACTTTACAGAAGCTAATTGAAAGTAACCATGAAATTTTAGCGGTTTACACACAACAGCCAAAACATGCAAACCGCGGCATGAAAATTTTTAAATCCAAAATTCATCAGCTCGCCGAAAATAATAACTTAAAGGTTGAAACACCTTCTAGCTTAAAGGCAGATATAGAAAAAAATAATTTTAAAAATTACAATGCTGATATTGCAATTGTTGCAGCCTATGGAATGCTTTTACCAAAAGAGATTTTAGAAGGTACTAAATTGGGATGTATAAATATTCACCCTTCAAAATTACCTAGGTGGCGAGGTGCTGCCCCACTGCAACGAGCATTAATAAATGGAGATAAAGAAACATCTGTTTGCATAATGCAAATGGATGAAGGCTTGGATACTGGCGATATTATCCTAGAAAAACATTTAAAGCTAAATTCAGAAATTAATTTAGAAGAGCTTCATAATTTATGCGCTGATATTGGAGCGGAATTAACTTTAGAAGCTTTAGAAAAAATTGAATCAGGCAAATTTACCAGAAAAAAACAATCTGAAGTAGGAGTTGCTTACGCAACAAAAATCACGAAACAAGATGAATTAATTAACTTTGATAAACCCGCAGAAGAAATACATAACCAGATTAGAGGAATCAGCCCCTACCCTGGTGCTTATTTCAAAATGGACGGAAAGAAATATAAAATATTTAAATCTGAATTCACCTCAAATAATTCAAATGATAAAGCCGGTACAATCATAAACACAGATTTTGAAATAGCTTGCAGTTCAGGAAGTTTAAAACCTCTAGTCATTCAAAAAGAAGGGAAAAAAGCTGTTCCTATAAAAGATTTTTTGAATGGAAATAAAATTGAATCAGGAAAATTTATTCAAGACTAAACCTTACCCCTAAGATGCGTGATGAAAAATATCTGACTCGTCCCATCCCCTAATATCAAGTTCAACTCGAGTCGGTAAAAATTCAAAACATTTTTGAGCTAAATGCATCCTTCCCTCGTCTTCAAGCCTTTCCTTTAAAATATCTTTAAGCCCATGAAGGAACAAAACATCATTTGCAGCATATTCAATTTGCTTCTTATCTAAGGAAGATGACCAGTCAGAACATTGTTGCTGCTTTGAAATTTCCACCCCAAGAAGTTCACGGCATATCTCTTTTAAACCATGCCTATCAGTGTAAGTTCTAGCAAGTTTTGATGCTATTTTTGTACAAAAAATATTGCTAATATCTACATCTAAAAATATTTTAATTGCCGCCACATCAAACCTAGCGAAATGAAATATCTTCTCAACCGAGTTGTCAGAAAGAACTTTACGCAGATTTTTTGCATAAGAAAAATTAGCATCAGGAAACTGAACTAAATGAGCATCCCCTCTACCATCAGAAAGCTGAACGACACAAAGCCTATCCCTCTTATATATGTTTAAACCCTTAGTTTCAGTATCAATGGCTATAGAGTCACCAGCAAAAGTTACCGAGTCTGGTAAATCATCTTCATATAAATAGTTAGCCATTGGGTTTTCCTTCAGTTTTAAGGTTGAAATATAAGTTAATTAAAAATTAACTAATCTAAGTTATTTTTAATAATTATACTCTTTAACATTTTTTCGTATTTACCAGGAACTCCAGAATATCTACCTAGGTAATTTGTTAATTCTAAGCCTGTAACTCTAGTACCTAAATTTTTTCTAGCAATCCTAAACTCTTTATAAGCAGAGTGAGTATTTAAATTATGAATATATGCCTCAACAGCCTCCGATGGAGTTTTAAACACCTTAACTTCATGAGTTTTTCCATTATCCCTCTTAGAGGGAACTATCCCACAACCCTTTGTAAAACACCACTGTCCAAAATAGTTGTTAGCCTGCTTTGCAAAGCGAGAACTCCCCCAAGCTGACTCCACCGCGGCCTGAGCTATTGCAAGCGACTCTGGTATGATACCAACCCTAGTGTCCAAATCATTAATATCTTTCATAGAATTAGGGTTAAAGCTTTTAAAGTCATACATAGTTGCAAGATCAGATAACCATTTTTTATCTTTCTTACTTAGATTATGACCATCTAATTTTTTAGATGCTAAAATAGAAATTGCCTTTTTGTAAGATTCTATTTTTTCATTTTGCTCGGCAACAGTTAAACCAATTTTACTAACAAAATTTCTTTTTTTACTGCTTGAAATTCTATTTGCCTTTTTAATGACCTTGTCTTTTCTAAGCCCGCTATACCAATATGACTGAGGTTTAGTATAAATTTTATTACCAAATTTAGCATAAGCAAAGTTTTCTGGCACTGGATTTAAATTCACCACTGGAGGCTTAACAGGAACATTAAAAGCCTGATTAGAGGCTTTTAGGCGTGGTTTAATAACAGACGCCACCATATTTCCTTGAGGTGCAATTTGATTAGTTACAATGCCATCACCGACATCACCAATCCCACCATCATCATTAAAATCAATAACTTCCTTAGCTGTACAAGCTGCTAAAATTAAAAGTAAAAAAAATGATATTAGGAATTTATCTTTCATGTTGCATATGCTTCAAATTATAAACTATATTGTTAAGTTGATCGATTTAAACAAAAATGACCAATTTTGCAAGCAGTAAAAGAACAAATAGTAGCTTCAGACCCGCATTTAAATATATGGCTTTCCGCCAATGCAGGCACTGGAAAAACACATGTTTTGATAAATAGATTACTAAGGCTAATTTTAGCAGGCAACGACCCAGAAAAAATTATTTGCATAACTTATACCAAAGCCGCAGCGACTGAAATGCAAAATAGAATAGTTGAGCAGGCTAAAAGATGGCTTGTCGCTGAAGATTTTGAAATTAAAAAGTCTATAAAGTTGATTTCTGGAAAATCTAATGAAATTAAAAATGAAGAAATTTTAGAACTAAGAAAAAATTTAGGAACAATTTTAGACTTCCCTGAAAAGCTTAAAATTCAAACTATTCATTCATTCTGCCAATCTATTTTAAAAAACTTCCCTCTAGAGTCTGGGGTTATGCCATTCTTCCAAGTAATGGATGATTTAGAACGCGAAAAGATTTTAAATGAATCATTTAGAAAGTTTTTTAACCTAACCCAACAAGATGAAAATTATTCATTAACAGAAAACCTTTCAAAGATTATTAAGAATAAAGGTACTTTTACATTAAAAAATGACCTAACCTATTTAAACCAGAACAGACTTAAAGTTAACAAACTATATAGCAACCATGGTGGATTTGAAAATTATCTAATTTTTTTAAAGAAGGCTTTAGAAATAAAAAAAAATAATGAAATTGAAATAATATCTGAGTTTTTAAAAAATAATTTACCTAACTTAGAATATTTATCCAAAAAATTTACCGAAGCATCTGCAAGTCATCATTACAAATGCGAATCCATACAAAACTTCATAAAAAATCAAAATTTTAATTTAATAGAAGACATTTTTTTAACAGCAAAGAAAGAGCCAAAGGCAGACATTGTAAATAAGACTCTACTGAATAATGATGATGAGTTAAAATTTAAAATAGAAAATCTTAGAAAAGAATTTTCAACCACCAAACAACAATTAGATAATTTAAGACTTTTCCAAAATACTGAAATAGTTTTAAAAGTTTATGTTGAATTTGATAAAATATACAAAAAAATAAAAGATCAAAAATACTTACTTGATTATGATGATCTAATTGAAAAAACTTACAGCCTATTTCTAGCAAATAATAATGCCCTAAAAGACTGGATATTATATAAGTTAGATGGCGGCATAAATCATATTTTATTAGATGAGGCCCAAGATACTAACCCCGAGCAATGGCTAGTTATAAAGTCAATCACAGAAGAATTCTTTTCTGGCCTTAGTGAAAGTGAGGAAAATAAAAACAAAACCCTATTTGTTGTTGGCGATGAAAAACAATCTATCTACAGCTTCCAAGGTGCAGATTTTAGGGTTTTCAACAAGGTTAAAGATTCATATAAATCAAAAATTGAATCTTATGACTCTAATTCTTTTGAAGAAGTTTTACTGAATTTATCCTTCCGATCCTGCCCTGCAATTTTAACTGTAGTAGATGCAGTATTAAAACATGAAAATGTTAAAGATTCAGTCAGCTTAAGCGGCCAAGAAAATAATCATATACCATATCGTAGAGAAAAATTTGGTTATTTTGAATTATCTAATTTAATAGGAGAAAAAAAAGAACGTAAAAAGAAAGAAAGAATTAGCTGGAAATTACCAATTAATT
>CAYGRX010000093.1:0-7155 GCA_964352365.1 uncultured Rickettsiales bacterium | reverse complement strand
TTTAGATAATTCGCCTCTTTCTGGTGGTTCTTCGTATTTTGAAGTTGGTAATTTTTTTGGAGGTGGGGCAGTAGCTATTATTGTTGACCCGTGTGACACTATGAGATACAATGAAGCTCCTGAGTTGAATACTTTTTAATCTAATTAAATCATGAGTTATGAGAGGAGTTAAAAATTTATTTTTTGCAATAATATTTGCATTAATCTTCCTTTCAAACGATGCCTCAAGTCAAAATCTAATAGATAGCGCCGCTGTAGGTGTTATGGATCAAATATACGGTGACAGGGGAACTTACGAGCCCCCTGGTTCGGGCGTAGTTGGCAGAAGCGGGCAGTGGAAGGGAAACTGCGGTAGGGGTATTTTTCTATATGAAGATAAACTCCCTCATAATGCAAATTCTATTGATCTTAGTGCAGGAAGGCCGCAAAAGCTTCTTCCTGATACTGCAAGGTTAGGAACTAATGACATTTGGACCTCGAGAACGGGTTGTTGGAACCCTGAAGAGAGATTTTCATTCACGCCCCCTTATTTTGACTTTGAAAGAGTTAGAGATTCTTCGACTGTAAATCCTAATGCTCCTGAATCAGTTAAAAATAATATAGTTTTTTATGAACCTACTGGTAATAAAAACCTTGAAAGGATTAGAAATTCAAGGGCTGGATTTCCCAATAGAGTGCCGGAAGATGGGCCATGGGACGAGCCTTATGCGCCAGATATTTCCTCGCCTGCTGAATGGTTAATACCAAATGATAGGCTTTTAATGCCCCATCCTTTGTGTACGAATATAACTGAAGACTCGGTTGATACTTTTTATGACCCCACTGGCAAAATAATAGATTCGGACTACCTAAAAAACCTTACTGAATTTGGAAATGTTAAAAGAAGAATAAAAAACGGCTCATTACCCAGATGCGTTGCTGAAGACTATTATGATGATGTTGATAATTATTGCCAAGAATATTTGGAGGCATCAGATGGTGAATTTGGAGAGCTCCCTGATCAGTCGGGGTCTAGGATAGGTAAGCAAAACACTAGAATAACTGAAATAAAAACTAAGAGATATACATCAAGAAAATATGTTTTTGATTTTGACAGGTTCTGTTGGACAAGTACAGATATAGCTGGTGACCCAATAGTTCAAAAAGTAGCTTTAGCATTTTCTCCATATGAACATTGGATGCCGCTTGCAATTAGATCAACTCTTGACCCTGCAATAGACTCTAATAATGATGGTGTTCCAGATGACCCTAGTTACAGTTGGGGTGAAGTTAATAGAACGGATATATTTGGAAAAAATCATAGATATAGAAAAACTGATGTTAGAAGACCAACATTTACTCCTTATTCGGAAAGAACAGTTTTTGATAAAACGGTTCAAGCACTCTCTACAACTGAGCACATTCTCTATTCACTAGAAGAGTATGGCTATGATGAAAGGCCAATAATGCGCCGTGACTATAACTACAACCCTCAAAATATATATGACCCCAATAATACCACTCAAATAAGTGCTTCAGACCTTTTAGATCCTGCAAATATGGGTAGAAAACAAAAAATGTATAAATGTCTAAAAATGTACATTGAGCAATGGGCATTTGAGGGTGATAAGGGGCAAATTTATTTGAGGCAAGGTGACTATGCTGGTAGGCTAGGTGTAGGTAATGACGCAAGTATGTGCCAATGGTCTGCGTATTATGATGTCTCAGAAAATCTTAAAGCTGATAGAAAGTTCTTTAAAGAAATAATGACTCACTTTTTTGAAAAAAATCCAGATGGTGATGGTATAGATTTTGTATATAAAGATAAAATTCTTGGCTCAATCGTTTCCGATCTTCCAACTAAAGATATCGAAGATGTAAGACGTTTTGGTTGTCATGAATATGATGATACTGGCATACTAAGCGATGGACTTAAATGCTCTACCGATAGGAATTTTAAGACTGACACTTCTGAGAAAATGTATTCTCAAAATACTTTTGGTATTGTTCGTAAAGTGGGCATGCGACCTGAGGCTTTTGACTATTTTAATTTTTTAACTTTTAGTGCCATGCCAACCTCTGGTTCTGGCTTGCAAGCTTTTCCTGGAACAGGATTTGAATCCAAGAGGGATGGCGAAAAAGTTGACCTAACTCATAATGTTGAACTTTCAGGTGGTGGTATTGAGCTTAAAAAGAATAGTTTAGGTTTATATCAAACTTATGATTTAAAAGATTTATATGGAAATGTGCCAGATAATATATTGAGTGATCCAGATAATATTAACAGGGTTAATTTTGGTCAAAGAGAATGTAAAACTGCCATAACCCCTCAAGTTTGGCATGATGTAATTGGTGTTAATGCAATTGCCTACACCTGTGACTTTACTCAAGGAGCTAGGGTTATAAACAGCTTGTTTTATCCGTTGCAAGATAACCTTCCTCCGCCATTAGACAGTCTATTAGGAGCTGGTCTAGACTTAGTATCTGTAACTGATAACTGGGGAAGGAAGCACAGGCATTGGCTTACAACATTGGTTGATGTTCCAATAATTTCCTTATTAACAACAATTCCACAGCTTCCTGTCGCAACATTTGGGTTTACATATAGAGATGGTATTGAAGCATTCCCTTTCGTTGATAGTAACTCAACTATTGATTATCTTCCTATAGTTCCTATCGTTAATGAAGCTAGGGATAACTGGCATAGAGCGGATGGTGAAACTATATTGCCATATCATTTGGCTCAGCCAATTACTGGCCCTAGGAATCTATATCCAGCATCACCACTAGGTTGGATTGTTGTAGATGAAGTATACAGGGATAGAGGAAGGGACTGGGTTAACCACTCATGGCCAGCATCTTCATGTATGCATACATGGAAGTCCAAATTAGGTGGTATATTATATAAGGGGCAATATGAAAATATTAAATCTGATCCTAGAAGTATAGATGATAAGAGAAACATGATAGACACCTCATGGAGGACATTCGATGACATCAGGTTAGATTACCTTGCTGGAGATTCTTATGATAACTCCACGTATAGATTCGGTCTTGACGATATGGTGCAAGCACATACGGACGCAAAAGCTAATCAGGACGTAAGTCAAAGAAAGTTCGGTGGTTTTAAAATATTTAAAAATAACAGTAACTATTATTACAGTTGGTTACCTACTAAATGGTCAGTTGGTATTGGGATTCAAAAGGCATTTTGGTGTGAATTTGAACTACCCTATTTCCCTTATGTCGTAGGAGCAAAAGAATTTGAAAGAAACAGAGCGCCATTTAATTCATTCTTCACGATTAATGGTAAATTCCCTGGTGATTTCTTTGGTATTTTAGGTCCTAAAAAATTAGAGAAAAGGAAAAAACCTAGGTTAGAATATTATAGGGTAGAAAGAATTAGAGATGCTTGTGGTCCATTTGGTGTTAGATCAACATGGATAAACTATGAAAGAGATGTTGGGACGTCAGATGAGTTCAAGTTTAAGTTTTTTGACTGGTTAATAGGTGATGTTAGTACAAGACAAACCCCTCCAGATAACTATATGATTGATTCAAGGGGGACAGACCCCGATAGCCCTATGTATGAGGAGCAATATTACCATCTCAAATCTCGTTGCGCAAACTGGGTGGATATGTATAGGAAAAGAGTAAATAATCCTAAAGCAATTGCTTGGAGATTGGCTCGTTTTGACTATGAATTTATGAAGGCTTTCCTTGAATGTACAGGTCCATATAGAAATGAAAATGAAGTTCCAAAAGTATGTAACTATAACAGACCAGCGCATAACGATAATATTGTAGAGGCAGTTGCGCAAACAGCTTATGCTTGGGCTAACTATTCGGTGGGTATAATCTGTACAGATCCATTATGTTTAACTAGGGTAAAGGATACCATTGGAAGATTACCATTTACTGGCGCTCAATGTGTTGCAGCGGGATTAGGCGCAATAGCTGATTTGTTTGGCGATGTAGAATTTGCAGAATCTGCTGAGTGCTATGGTCAATCTTTAAGAAAAGATTTAACGGATACTGTAGTCAGGGCTCTTGATTATTCAACAAGGGGTGATACTGTTTATAAATGGTATAAAAAATATGAAGGAGACAGTAGAAACAGCCTTAAAGATGATGATGGAGGTTTGGCGGAGTCACCAGGGTTTGAAACCCCGGCAGCTAACTCTATAGCAATCAATAAATTTTGGTTGAGAAGGCCTGGTGAATCATTTGAGCCAGCAGGAAATGAACCTTATGGCTTCTGGTGTAAATGTCCGTCTGAAAGAAAGGGTAATAATGGCACTAAACCTAGTAGAGATCCAAGTGCCCAAACGACTAGATGTTCAGAAGAACTTTGCACCTGTGAACAGCATGTTCTCTACCCTAGTAGATATACAAGTGCATTATCAACCCCTAACGTAACTTATGCTGCAGCATTATTTACTTGGGGATATATGTTAGCAAACGCAGATTGGGCAAAAAATATTGACGAAGTATTGTTAAAAGTATTTTTGCCAATTGAGTTAATGGGAGGTTTCCGTGGAATATTTTCTGGTAAACCAATGGCTATTTGTGCAGATTATGGACCATATAGAAGGTGGATACATTGTTTCTACTCAGCAAGAGCATCTGCATGCCCTGTAATCACAAGGGATGTATCAGATTCCATTCCTTATTCAACTTTGAAAGACCCATTTGTATCTGATAAAAAAGTTAAAGATTCTATTCCTGAGAATACTCAAAAGAGTCAAAGCTTTAATGTTTGTGATTCAGGAAACCCTATAGGTCATGGTGATGAAGAAATTGAAGGTTTTGTTAGGTGGAGTTTAGAGGAGCCAAACCATCTTGCTAGGCTTCCAGTTTGGTTTGAGTCAGGAGGGGCTGGTTATGGTCATGAAGATTTAGTTTTCCAATCTCAGGTAAGAGACTGGCAGGCGCCCTATATGGAGCTATCAGTACCATTCCCAATTGATTTAATATCAAGAAGTTGTGAGGAGTGGGGTAAAAGAAAAATTAAGCTTGAAAGTGGTTCATTTATTGAGGTTGAAGCTTGTATAAAAGAAAAGAAAACAGGAAGCTATCCGCTAGTTATATATCAAAAAGGTGAAAACTCATTTGGTGAATACCCTGATAATCTAACTGAAATAATGCAACGTGAAGGTTTGGGCTATTCACAAATTACATATATTAACCCGACTAACATTGGGGGGCAACCTCCTAAAGACGAGTTTGCAATAACTGATAAACGCTTTAAAACAAGCTTTTTACTTACGCGTGATACGTCACAGATTGTTCCAATAGTTAATGCTTCTTGCTTCATGGAGAATGATCCAGCGAATGGCTGTGATAGTAGAGCTTATCAGCAATTATACTTAAAATATGCAAAAGGATTATATGCTGCTGGTGCTTCCTTCTCTCATGCTACATTTCCTGAGGAGCCGGGTGACCCAACTATTTTAAGTGATCCTGCGAATCCTAATTCAGTCGGTACTGATAAACAAAATATTAACCCGCGTGGTCAAGATAAAATCGTTGGTCCAAGAGGTTGTGATATTGGCGGTTGGTGGGAAATGATGCTTTACCAAGCTAGATGTATTAGATGGCACAACCTAAATTGTATATGTGATTATGATAAGACCTTTGCTAAAGGTAATGCGGTTAACTATGTGCTTAAAAAGGCTGGTGGGAAATTTGACGTAGTAGCGCCAACTTGTGTTGGTTGTAGATATGAAACTGAAATTAAATTTAACCAAGATGGCTCATTCCCATTGGTTATGGAGCAAGCAGAAAGAGATGCTAGAGGCCTAGCAAAAGATAGAAATTTAGGCGGTGCTACTAGCAAGAGAACTAAGTCTAAGATTATAGCGACTCCAAAGGTAGACCCCGACACAGGTAGACCTGTATTGTTAACTAAAATTAATGGAAGAGATATTGATGTTAAAGATGAATATTTACCAGGTGTAGCTCAATCAAATAACCCAATATACTTCCCTCTAAAAGATAGGGGGTTAGTAGGGCCAGAGTTTGGTGTGACATACGCTTCTGGGGGAGTTGATATTTGGGCTGACAATATTGGTCATAGAAGGCAAAACCTTGACAATGTTCGTATTGGTGACTTAGTAATTTGGGATGAAGAGATAAAGGATCTTGATCCTAGTGGAGCTGGGACAGGTATAGATGTTGGTTACCCAAGGCATATTGCATATGTTAAAGATGTTGAAAGGGTAGGTGATATTGTAATTAAATTTACAGTTTCTGAAATGAACTGGGGTAAACTTTATGATTCATGTGGAAACACCAATAGATGGGGTATTGAAACAGACAGGATTATAAATAGACCTATTTGCTCGTCGTCTGCAACTTCATGTCCATACCCTGTAAAAGCAAAATCTGGAGGCCTGTTTGGTGGTAGAATTAGAGGTACAATTGATAAATATGCTGATTGTAGAAATTCTGATTGGTATCAATGTGTTGAGAAATATTGGGATCAAGTAAAAATATATAGACCACTTATAAATGATACGGGTAATTACGGAGATACTATAGCTGATCCAGAATACACAAATACATCATGTGATGAAAGAGCTGATTTCCCAAGAAGGATATCACGAGGTTATGTAAACTCAATTGCAGATAATATATTTACCACATCAGGTTATACTCCATCTGATACTAACTTGTTAAAGGGTGATAATGGTGAATATGACCCTGCTAAACTTAAAAGGCATTTAGAGATTAAATATAGAGATGGAACTTTATCTATGGATAAAATTTTAGATGACTCTGATTTATGGAAATTAATGATTACTCCTAGTGACTATGGTAAATTTTACAAAGATGAAGTGGATGAATTTTTATACAACCCTGTTTCAGGTGCTGCTGATAACTGTGACCCTCACTTTAGCTTAAGAGATAGTCATCAAGCGACGTTAAATGAAATTCGTGAAATATTGGGGCTAGTAAAATAATGAATAAATTTTTTAAAATTATAATAGTTCTTCTATCCCTAAGTTTTACTTTTGAAGCATCTGCAGATGAGTCAATTAACAAAAAGCAATATATTGGCGCAGCGCCAAGAGAGAATGGGCATAGGTTTACTTTTGGAAAAAGGTTGGATACCTCAGGCGGTTTACATATGGCATCACCCCCAGCAACTGCAACAGCTCCTAATGATAATTT
>CAYGRX010000092.1:0-7175 GCA_964352365.1 uncultured Rickettsiales bacterium | reverse complement strand
GTTTAATAGCATCTTTCATTCCAGATATTGTAGTGCTAGCATCCGAAAGAGTAAATTGATTTAACATAGCAATTTCAACATTTTCAGCCTTACATTTGGAAGCATGATTTATTGCATTTATCATTTTATTTAAGTCAAGTGGATGTATATAAAAAACATCAAACCCCCTCCCCTCAACGTCAACAGGCTTTACTATATCTTCACTTGAACTTATCAACACCTTAACTGCATTTTGCTTAACATTTTCACTTGTAATGAATTTTTCAAACGCATCTAATTTTGATTCTTTGTTAAGAGACATTATTAGTATTTCAGAATTTGCATCCTTTTTAGCAGCATTAGCATTAGAGCTTGGCTTTACAATTGCCCCACAATGCTCAAAAGTTTCAACAAGTATGTTTTGCGTAGTAACATTATCATCAATAATTGTAACATTCATCCCCTTGATATATGAGGTGTTAAATTCAGGCTGTTCATACATTTCATCTTCTTTAAGGTTTACCGTAAACCAGAAATTAGAGCCCGCACCCTTTGTGCTATAGACTCCAACTTCACCACCCATCATTTCAGCAAGTTGCTTACAAATTGCTAAACCTAGGCCAGTTCCACCAAATTGACGAGTTGTTGAACTATCTGCTTGATCAAATTTATTAAAAATTAATTCTTGCTTGTCATCTGGAATCCCTAAACCCGTATCTTTCACCGAGCATCTAATTATATACTCATTGCTAGCTTCAAGTTTTTCACCCAATCTAATATCCAAACAGATATGTCCTTCTTCTGTAAACTTGATAGCATTAGATAGTAAATTTATAAATATTTGCCTAATCTTTGAGGGATCACCAACGAAAAGCTTGGGTATATCGGGCGAAAACCTAAGAAGGAGATCCAAACCCTTCTCCCTTGTTTTAGGCACAATAAGGTTTGTTATATCCTTTGCCAAATCATGCAGGTTAAAAGAAACGGATTCCATTTCAATTTTACCAGCCTCTATTTTTGAAAAATCTAGAATATCATTAACTATTTCAAGTAGATTTTCTGATGATTGGATAATTGTTTTCAAATAACTTTTCTGTTCTGAGTTCAGCTCAGAACCTTCAAGTAAATTAGCCATACCGATAATACCGTTCATCGGAGTTCTAATTTCATGACTCATATTTGCTAAAAACTCAGATTTCTGCCCACTTGCCTGTTCAGCTTTTTCAATAGCTTCTTGTAACTGTTGCTGCTTACGCTCTAAGTCCAAAACATAAATATTAATGCGCTCTTCATTAATTTTCTTATCGGTAATATCAAGGGCACTTCCCCTGAATGCGGAAAAATCACCATTTTCTTCAATAACTGGCCTACCAGAAACTTCTAGCCATAGAGTTCTG
Source organism: uncultured Rickettsiales bacterium (assembly GCA_964352365.1). Taxonomy (GTDB): domain Bacteria; phylum Pseudomonadota; class Alphaproteobacteria; order Rickettsiales; family UBA8987; genus CAYGRX01. The sequence continues at coordinate 5,799 of CAYGRX010000092.1, read as the reverse complement.
CCATCTTTACATAAGAACTGATATTCATATTTGCTAAAGCTTTCTTTTTTATAGATTATGCCGTGAAAAAAGTTGAGAGCCTCTTCTCTTTTATATTCAGGAACATAATCTACGAAGTGTGACCCCTCTATTTCTTGAGGAGTATAGCCAGTAATGTTAGATATTTGATTACTAGAAAAAATATATTTTCCTTCAGGTGAAATTTCCCAAACAAACTCTTCAATACTCTCTAAAATATCATGTAATTTTTTTTCATTATCTTTTATTGATGCTTCTTGTTGATCATTATCCACCAACATTTTGTTGAAATTTTTAGAAAGCTGATAAAGTTCATCGCAACCTTTAATATCAACGAAAGAGGCTTTATCCCCTAAAGACCTTTTTATAATAACTTCATTAAATTTTTTAATGGGGTTTAAAACATTTTTTTTAAGAAGCAAAAAAATTGCAGGAATTAATATTAGGCTTAGAATTAAGCCACCAAGAATTATCTCCTTAGCGAGGTAGCTATAAGTAAAAACTTCATTAGAAAGAAAAACCGCGGATATTATCAATAATATTGATAGCAAAAGTACAGGGAAAATTATTTTTGCTGCTAGACTGGACTTCATATTAATGCTTGCTTGATATAGTTTAACCAAGCTATTTGATTAAAGTTATTTTGTCTATTATTGAATATAAGGTTACATTTTTTGAATCACGAAAAGAATTTTTCATTGTGTAATAAACCCACTTTCATAGTCAGCAGATATATTTTGAAACAAAATTAAAATTGACTCGAAAATTAGCAAACTTCAAATTGCTCTTTCATAATTCTATCTTCAAGCGAGTGCCCTTGGTCAAATAGAAGATGAATTGTTTTATCGGTAGCAAGCTCAACCTCAACTTTTGTAACATCACGAACTTCATAATTATCGGCAACAGCCTTAACTGGCCTTTTCCAATTTTTCAAAATATCGAATCTTACTTTTGTTTTATTGGGTAATAATGCTCCCTTCCATCTTCTTGGTCTAAAGGGGGAAATTGGAGTTAAAGCAATTAAATTTGCCCCAATTGGCATAACCATACCGCCATTTGAATAGTTGTAAGCTGATGAACCAGCTGGCGTTGCTACCAACACACCATCACAAATCATTTCACGCATATGTGAAGTTTCGTCAATAAACACACCAATTTTTGCTGCTTGCCCTGTTGTTCTTAAAAGTGAAACCTCATTAATAGCAAGAGCCTCTTCAATTGAACCATCTTCTAGAGTGCACCTCATTCTAAGTGGGTGGATTTTTGTATCAACTGCATCGTTAATTCTATCGATCAAATCCGTTTCAGAATATTCATTTAACAAGAAGCCTATTGTGCCCATATTTAAACCATAGACTGGCAAGCCATCATGAATATGCAGGTGTAAGGTTTTTAGCATATAGCCATCACCGCCGACCACAACAAGTGCATCTATTTTTTCATCAGGTGAAGATATAATATCCACAAAATTATATTGCTCTATTAAACTTTCTGCACTGCTTTGCGCAAAATCAGATTCGTCAGCAACTATGCCAATTTTTTTATATTTTTTCATGAGGTCATTATTAGCCTAAATATTTATCTTTCAAATAGTTTTTAAAGTTTTCAGCATTTAAAGCTTCACCAGTTACGTTCTCTATTAATTTATCAGCAGAAAAAAGAGAGCCTTTTGAATGAATATTTTCGCGCAACCATGAAACAAGACGATTGAAATTACCCCGCCCTATCTCATCCATGATAGTAGGATTTTGCATTTTACAACTAGCAAATAATTGAGACGCTGTAATAGCACCAAGTGTATAAGTTGGAAAATACCCATACGAGCCATCTGCCCAATGAATATCTTGCAAACAACCATTTTTATAATCTGGAACATTAACACCAAGAAGATTTTTATAAAGTTCATTCCAAGCAGAGGGAAGGTCATCAACCTGAAGTTCGTTATTTACCATTGCTTTCTCAAGCTTATATCTGATTATTACATGAATTGGGTATGTAACCTCATCAGCATCAACACGAATTAAACTAGGCTCAACTTTGTTATAAAGCTTATAAAAATTCTCAGCTTCAAAAGCTCGCTGATCACCGAAGCGCTCAACAATATGAGGAAGAACAAAATTTACAAATTCCTTACTTCTACATACTTGCATCTCCATTAAAAGAGATTGGCTTTCATGGATAGTCATACCAAGAGCTTCACCAACTGGCTGGCCATTATAATCTGCAGGCAATCCCATTTCATAAAGGGCATGTCCAGTTTCATGTAGAACCCCCATTAAACTTGAAGTAAAATCCCCTTCATCATAGCGAGTTGTTATCCTTACATCGGTTGATGTACCGCCACAAAAAGGATGAGAGGAAACATCAAGCCTCCCCTTGTTGAAATCAAACCCGATTTTATCCATTAAAAAACGCCCAAGAGATTCTTGTTTATCTATAGGAAATTTTCCTTGCGGGAGGATAACTTCACCTTGAGATCTTTGCTTTTCTAAAACTTGCTGAATAAAACTCGGTAAAAAACTTTCCAAATCAGCGAAGACAAAGTCTATATCTTTTGACCTTCTACCCGCATCATATTGATCTAAAAGTGCATCATATTTTGATAGCCCAAGAGCTTGCGCTTTTAAGCCTGCAATATCTTTAGCCATTTCAAGAACTGGCTTTTGAAAATGAGCATAAGTTTTATAGTCATTATCGTTTCTTGCCTGCCTCCAATGCAATTCACATTTACTTCCCGCAACAGAAAAATCTTTAAGCAGCTTTTCAGGAACAGCAGTTGAATGCTTCCAACTATGTCTAATTAATTTTAAGTTAGCTTTTTGCCATTCATCCAAATCATTCTGGTTTTGCTCAGCATCATCTAGAAGATCAGAAACCTCACTAGAATTAATTATGTGATGAGCAACCGCTGAAAGCGCTGCCATATCTTGAGCGCGATAAGCCGCCGAGCCTTCGCGTATCATTACGGCGTTGTCCCAACCTAGAATAGCATTTGCGTTATTCAACCTTGAAATAGTCTCAAATTTTTCCGCTAATTTTAAATATGATTTCATATATTTTTTAATTTATTTGCTTTTATTTATTTGCTTAGCAGGCTTTTCTTGCTCCTGCTTTCTCAGCCAAAAATACCACATCCCAAGGGTTGCAAAGGCTATTAAAAACCACGTAATCGCATAATACATATGGTCATTTTTCAGTTTAATTTCTTCACTAACAGGAATTGGATACTCAAAGCCCTCATAGCTTGTAACATTTGTCTGCTGAATCAATACTGGTCTAAGGTTTTTAATATCTTCCTTAGCTTCAAGAAAATCTATAATAACGGGGATATCCAGCCAAAACCATATGTTCCTCTCTGGCATATTCTGCGGCATAAACCAAGGCGCTTTGCCCGATGACTTTCTAATTATGCCAACTAGCGGGATTTCCATATTATGACTGATTAGTGATTGTTTCCTAGTTTCCTGATCTTTCATTTCCTCAGGAATCCAGCCGCGATTAACTAGCACCACAATACCTTCTGATGTTAAAAATGGAGTTACAACATGATATCCAATTTCTTTCTTTTCTCTTTCAGCGCTAAAATATTTGGCCGCTAATAATATTTCTTCATCATGTAGAAACTTACCAAATAAAAACACTTTTTTGTATAGGTGGTTTATAGGATCATGATTTAAAATTGAAAATTCAACTGGCTTAGAATCCTGATATTTCTCTAGCTGCCAAAGTAGGTTTTCTTTCCATTTCAGTCTTTCAACTTGCCAAAGCCCTAGCCAAACAAAAAATATTATTGAACCAAGCGCAAATATATTAAACGTAATTTTTTTCATATTATTTTAAATATTTAGTTTTTATTTTCTTTTTCTAACTTTCTAATTTTATATTCTAGATGAATAAAAACTGACCTTGAATATATTAATATTAGATAAGTTAGCAGTAATGTTAATATAGTTACAGTTATGCCATGAAAAAGTAGCGATGGCTTGAAATTAACTTCAATTATTAAGGCTGTTATAGGTAATAAAAAACAGAGAAGAAAACCAGCAACATATACTGGCCCATCCCCAACATCAAAATCAGATAGCTTTAAAGAGCATTTTTCACAGTTCTTATTAGGTTTGATTTTAGTATAACTAGAGAATATATGCCCCTTTGAACAATTTGGGCATTTCAAAGATTTAGATTCAAATGCAGAATTAAGAATGACCTTCCAGTCTTTTTGTGTCATTACCTAACTATCTCTTACAATTCCAGCTTCTAACTTAGCTGCTTCTCTCTTTATATCTTTAGCGTTAGCTCTAGGCATCTCACCTGATTTTACTTTTTCTATTAAATTAAAGGCAGCATTTATTTGAGCATTTTCTCGAAGATTTTCATCGCCCTTAACTCGTCCAATTAAAGCTTCCGCTTCTTGCTGTGTTAAGTTTTTATCTTTATCCATTAAGCACCCCACCAATATATAGCAACGAATAAGAATAGCCAAACCACGTCAACAAAGTGCCAATACCAAGCGGCAAACTCAAAACCTAGATGGTTTTCTTCATCCATAGAACCCCTTAAAGCCCTAATCCAACATACCGTTAAAAATATAGTTCCTACTATAACGTGGAAACCGTGAAAACCAGTCGCAAGGTAAAAGTTTGAGGCATAGTTACCATCTTTAAGGCCAAATAGCGCATGAGAATATTCATAAGCTTGAAAAGCCGAGAACATTACACCAAGAAGAACTGACCAACCTAGGCCATGAATCAGGCCTTTTCTATCACCATGAAGAAGTGCATGATGCGCCCAAGTTACTGTAGTACCTGAAAGAAGTAGTATTAATGTGTTTAAAAAAGGTAAGTCCCAAGGGTTAAAGGTTGTTATCCCCTCTGGTGGCCAAGGGCGAACCTGATCGAGAGTATTTAGCGACTCAAAGTCATATATTCCAACCTCAAACCAAACTGCCTTAAAGAAAGTTGAAAAATATGAAAAGAAAAATGCAAAAAAGAACATAACTTCTGACACGATAAATAACGCCATGCCAAGCCTTAAGCCTTTTTTAACCACTTTATTATGAGCCTTATCTTCATCACCTTCACGAATAACTTCTCTCCACCAAGAAAATAAGCACCAAAAAACACCTATTAAACCTAAAATAGCCAGCCTTCCAGCATGATGAATGTCGTTCATCCACATAACAGCGCCAACAGCTAATATAAACATAGAAATCGTTGTATATATCGGAAGTGGGCTTAATGGAATTAAGTGGTATGGATGGTTTGGTTTTTCGTGTGCCATGTTATTTAGTTTTTTGTTGTTAGTTAATTTCTTCTATATTCTTCTTTATAAGGAAAAAATGTATAAGATAAAGTAACAGTTTTTACTTCACTGAGATTTTTATCATTGTTAATCTCTGGGTCAACGAAAAAAGACACAGGAAACTGCATTTCTTCACCTGGAGCGAGCTCTTGTTGCTCAAAACAGAAACACTCTAGCTTATTAAAATATTTCGCAGCTTTAACTGGTGTAACGCTATATGTTGCAGTTCCAACAGTAGTTTTATCAGAAGTATTTTTTGCTGAGTAAAAAGCTAAGCCATTCTCCCCAACTTTCAAATTTGTTTTTGCTTGCAAAGGAGAAAAATCCCACTTTAAATTAGGGTTTACATTTGAATCAAAAATAACAGTTATTTCCCTATCTAAAATTTTACTTGGCAAAACTGTAGCCTGCTTAGTTGCCCCCCCAAAACCAGTTACTTTACAAAACAAATCATATAAAGGCACTGATGCATAGGCGAGA
>CAYGRX010000091.1:0-7297 GCA_964352365.1 uncultured Rickettsiales bacterium | reverse complement strand
AGTCGAGGTATGTCATTTGCTAATCCTACATTATGTGAAAGCTTAGAAAACCTTCTTAATGAATGGATGGAATATGAATATGGATCAAATACAATTAATCAAAATGGATTAGTGTTAGCCTCTGCTACAGAATTAGATGAAAAATCTCAATATCTAAAATATGCGTCTAACGACCCAAGTAAGATAAAAATCACATCCGAATCCGTGGAAGAAAATTTAGATACTCTATTCATGCAATATGCTTTTAATGCTCAAGTTAAAATGAGAGAGGTGAATAACATGTCAACTGATAGCACCTGTCTATCGGTTGCTAAAAACTTTTTCATGCAAAATTCAAGCTATACGGATGCACAAAAAAAGAGGTTTAATACATGTAGAGCCTATTGTAATTACGCAATTGATTCCATAGAAAATAGGAATTTTTGTGATGTTAAAGAATGTTTAAAATTAGTTAAACGTGGATCTGCTGAAGATGCATTAACACAATATTGTGTATCTATGTTAAGGGGCTGGGTTCAAACATCATCTGGCTCTACACAACAAGTAATAGATCAGGCTATTACTTCCTTGATAGATAAGCCATCAATCCCTGATCCGGCAATATGCATTGATATTTGGTCAAGTTCAGGTGAAATTAACCCCACTAAATCTTGTTGTGAGAATATAAATATATTGTTTAACTATTTTCCGGAAGATAGGGCTAAAATACAAAAGCAGTGCAAATCTTATTATGAAGAATAAAGGTAAACCTATTTTACTTTAGCTACTCCTTTTTTATCGCATAAATCATTTATAGAACAAATTTCACATTCTGGTTTACGAGCCTTGCAAATATATCTACCATGTAATATTAGCCAATGATGTGAATGTTTTAAAAATTCTCTAGGAACTTTTTTTAACAATTGATTCTCACTTTCAATTTCATTCTTTGCTTTAGTGATTCCAATTCTGTTACTTACCCTAAAAACATGAGTATCAACGCCGATAGTTAGATGTCCATGAAAGCAATTTAGGAAAACATTAGCTGTTTTTCTACCTACTCCTGCGAGTTCAATCAAGCTATCAAAATCATCAGGCACTTTACCGCAATGTTTATCTATTAAAGTTTTACTAAGTTTAATAACATTTTTCGCTTTACCATTAAAAAGCCCTATGGTCTTAATATGTTTTTTTAGGCCATCTTCACCTAATTTTAACATATCATAAGGGTTATCAACCTTTTTGAACAAAGCTTCGGTTGCTTTATTTACGCCAATATCTGTGGCTTGAGCACTGCAAACAATTGCAACAAGTAGCGTATAATCATTTATGTAATTAAGTTCTGTTTTAGGTTCTGGGTTTTCTTTTCTAAACCTAGAAAATATTTCATGAATTTTTTGCTTGTTCATTTTTTAACAAGTAGCAGCCTTAGAAGCTTCAACTTCATTTTGAGGTTCCTGCCCACAATCGTTGTTTACTTTTTCAATAACTCTCTCTGCTTCTAAACCTAGTTCCGCCATAAGTTCTAAATCTTCATTTCTTTCTGGATTTTCTCTGGTTAATAAGGTTTCACCGTAAAAGATGGAATTTGCACCAGCTAAAAAACATAATGTTTGAGTTTCTTTACTCATGCCTTCTCTACCAGCTGAAAGCCTTACATAGCTTTTTGGCATCATGATTCTTGCAACTGCAATTGTTTTGACGAAATCTATTGGCTCAATATCTTTAACATTCTCTAGTGGAGTACCTTTAACCTTAATTAGCATATTTATTGGTACGCTTTCGGGATGCTCCTCCATGTTAGCTAAAGTCATTAGCATTTTACTTCTATCTTCATCTTCTTCACCCATGCCAACTATGCCGCCACAGCAAACCTTCATTCCTGCATTACGAACATTTTCAAGTGTATCCAATCTATCTTGGAAGCTTCTAGTAGAAATAATCTTCTCGTAATATTCTTCACTAGTATCAATATTATGATTATAATAATCCAAGCCAGCATTTGAAAGCCTATCTGCATGCTGTGGAGTTAACATACCTAATGTCATGCAAGTTTCTAGCCCTAAGCTCTTAACACCCTTAATAATATCTTCTAGCTCATTAATATGTCTATCTTTAGGGCTTCTCCAGGCTGCACCCATACAGAACCTTCCAGCACCTAAATCTTTTGCTTTTTGCGCGTCTGCTAAAATCTTTTCCTTATCTAAAAGCTTTTCAGCTTTTAAGCCAGTCTTATAGCTGCTTGCTTGTGGGCAATAGGCGCAATCTTCAGGGCAACCACCTGTTTTGATACTTAATAAAGTAGAAAGTTGAACCTTATTTGGGTCAAAATTTTTCCTTAAAGCTGATTGTGCTTTAAAAATAAGATCGTTAAATGGTAAGTTGAACAAAACTTCAACTTCTTCTAATTTCCAATCATGCCTTATTTCTGCTGTAAAATTTTCCATGAAATGATATATAAAGCCTATGACTCAATTAGACAAATACTTTTCAGAAAAATTAGCCAAACTAGAATCTGACAATCTACTTAGAACCATTAGAAGCTATGGATCAAACTTAGTTGATTTTTCGTCAAATGATTATTTAGGTTTAAAAAATAATGAAGATATCAAAACTGCTGCCATTGAAGCTACCAAGAAATATGGCACAGGCGCAGGTTCTTCACGCTTAGTTTCTGGCAATTCAAAATTATATGATGAGCTAGAAGACTCAATCAGCGACTACTATTCAAAGACTTCTGCTTGTGTTTTTTCATCAGGGTACTCTGCAAACCAAAGTTCAATACCTGCGTTGGTTGGTAAGGGTGATCTTATAATCGCAGATAAACTATCACACTCTTGTATTATTGAGGGGGCGCAACTTAGTAATGCTAAATTTTTACGCTTTAAACATAATGACTATAGTAATTTAAAGAAGATTTTGACAGAAGAACGCTGGAAATACCGTAGTTGCATAATTATTAGTGAAGCGGTTTTCTCAATGGATGGTGATAAAGCAGATATATCTAAAATTACAAAATTATCAAAAGAATATAGGGCTTGGTCATATATTGACTATGCTCATGAAATTTTGCCACATGAAATATATGCAGATATTGTAATGGGAACATTTTCAAAGGCTTTCGCATCACTTGGTGGTTATGTATGTGCAAGTGATGAAGTGATTAAATATATTAAAACTTCTGCAAAAGGTCTTATCTACTCAACTGCACTTCCCCCTTCTATTTTATCAGCTTCAAATAAAGCGGTTTTATATTCTCAAAAACACCCTGAACTAGCAAATGAGGCAATCAAAAATGCTGAGTATTTTTGTGATATACTAGAATTACCAAGTCCTGCTTCTCAAATAGTTCCAGTAATATTAGGTGAAGAAAAAAGAACCTTAGAGGCGCAGCAAAATTTATTGAAGCAAGGTTTTTTAGTTTCAGCAATACGCCCGCCAACAGTACCTAAAAACACTTCAAGGCTAAGATTTTCTTTTTCTGCTAGTCATTCAAAAGAGCAAATTGCAAAACTAACAGAATCTGTTAAAAATCTATAGGAAATAATTTGGGTATATGTTGGAAGTTATAAATACAATTAGCATTAAAGATAGAATTGCAAATTCATTTTCTCGCAAGTCTTATGAATATTCTGACAGGGCGGGAATGCAAGCTACCATTGCTTGTAATTTATCAGAAATAATCAAGGCTAAATATTATGTTGGGCTTGATGTGATGGCATTAGATGTCGGTTGTGGCACAGGTTATATAGCAGAAAATTTTTTAGGCTTGATGAATTTTATGCAAACAGACATATCTCCGCAAATGTGTGAAATTGCTTCCCAGTTTGGTGCTGTAACCAAATGCGATATGAACGAACTTCCATTTAAGGATGAAAGTTTTGATATGGTCACTTCATCAATGGCTTTTCAATGGTCTGAAAATTTAGTGCGAACTATTGAAGAGGCAAAAAGAGTTTTGCAACCTTCGGGAATCTTTGCATTTACAATTCCAAACTCCAAAAGCTTGGTAGATTTAAAATCAGTTTTTAAGGCATTAGAGAAGCCAAATAGTATCAATGATTTTCATGATGAAGAGTATATTTTAAGGCTTCTAGAATTGTCAAAATTTACCACGTTAGAATCATATAATAGTGAAATAAAAATTGAGTTTGATAGTGTCTATTCAATGCTAAAATCGTTTAAAGATATAGGTGCTAATGTTAGTCAAAAAGGCGGTGAGAAACTTACTAAATCTGATTTAAAATTTATTGAAGAAAACTACCCTAAAGTTGATAATAAAAAGGTTTTAACTTGGAATGTTAATTATTTCATTTGTAAAAAATAAATTATTTATATGCAAAAAATATTTGTCACTTCCACGGGTACTGGAATAGGAAAAACGCTATTCTCCAATGGGATAGTTAAATATTTTAAAGTTCAGAATGAATCTATAAAATATATCAAGCCGATAATATCAGGCTTTAATTATGAAGATAAAAAAAATGATATCTACTTAAACTTCAAAGCTACTGGCCAAGATTATAATATTAAAAATATTGATAAGTATTGCTTATATAAATTTACTGAAGCAATTTCACCAGATCAGGCTGCAGAATTGAATGGAGTAGGCATTGATTTTAGCAATTTAGTAAACTTTTGTAATGCAGAATATTTTTGTAAAAATTTGCTTATTGAAGGAGCGGGTGGTTTGTATGTTCCGATTAGTAAAAATAAAACTCTTTTTGATCTAATTAAAAGTGTAAATTCTGATTTAAATATTCTCGTAGTTGGAAGTTATTTGGGTTGTTTGTCTCATACAATTTCTGCAATAAAAAACTTTGAAGCAGAAGGTATAAATATCGATTTATTAGTAATCACTGAAAATTTAAGTAGTAATAATGATTCCTTTATTCCGCTAAATCAAACCTTGCAGTCACTTAAAAATTTCTTCACAGGAAATATTCTTGAATTAAAACATAAAGAAGGTAATTTTGAGGATGTTACTAATTATATTAGTCAAGAAATATCAAAAGTAGAAAATGTCTTCAAAAAATAAAAAAAATATTAAAACAACTATAGCTAAAAATTTAGTTGGTAATGAGCGACTTTATGATATCGATCCTAAAACAGTTAAGTATGCTGGTTTTAATTTGCGATTAACAGCAAATCTAATTGATACTGTTGTTCTTTTGGTAGTTAGTTTACCACTAATGCTATATTCAATGCAGTTCGCCGCAACTGAGGAATCAAAATTTATAGAAATTTTAGTTAATGATTGGCTTTATAATAAGATTTCAGATCAACAGTTTTTTCAAGTCTTTATTCCTAAGCTTATTGAGCAAATTCCCATAATACTAACTAAGTTTGCAATTAGCTTCGTAATTTTCGGAGCAATTTTTATTGGCTTCTGGAAATGGAAAAATTCAACGCCTGGAAAGTTACTTCTTAGAAATATAATTGTTGATAATGAAACTTTTGAAGCTCCTACAACCAAGCAATATATATTGAGATTTTTTGGTTATATTCTTTCTGCACTTCCATTTGGTATGGGTTTTTTTATGATTGGCCTTAACAAAAAGAAGCGTGGTTTACATGATTTTATTGCAGGTACTGTTGTTGTTAACTTAGCCGCTCAAGACCCTAGCTATGACAAAAAAATGATGAAGTTTAAAACATATGTATTCGTTATAACATTAGTTATTTTTGTTATAATGCTTGCAACAAGATAGTTGCAACATTTTTGTTTTTCTCTTAAGTCTAATCTCAAATTTATAACTCTAAAAAGTAAAGATATGATTCCTCGTTATTCAAGAAAAGAAATGACTGATATTTGGCAACCTGCAAACAAGTTTAAAATTTGGAAGGATATTGAGGTGTTCGCTTGTGAAGCTATGGGGGAAATTGGAATGATTCCTAAATCTTCTGCTGAAAATATAGTTAAAAATGCCCCTAAGGAATTTTCTGAAGAAGATATTAAAAAAATTGATGATATTGAAGCGGTAACGAAGCATGATGTTATTGCATTCTTAACTCATTTGGCTACTTTCATTGGTGAGGACTCTAGATTTGTTCACCAAGGCATGACATCATCTGATGTTTTGGATACTTGCTTTTCTGTTCAACTTAACCAAGCTTCTGATCTTTTGTTAGAGCAAATTGATAAGCTTTTAGATGCACTTAAAATAAGGGCATTAGAGCATAAAAATACAATAACAATTGGTAGAAGCCACGGAATACACGCTGAACCGGTAACTTTCGGTTTGAAAATGGCCCGCTTTTACGCTGAGTTTGAAAGAAACCGTGAACGTTTGTTGGCTGCAAAAAAATCTATTGCAACCTGTGCAATCTCTGGAGCAGTTGGTACTTTTGCCAACATTGACCCCGCAATTGAAGAGTATGTAGCTGAAAAATTAGGCTTAGTTCCAGAGCCAGTTTCAACTCAAGTTATACCAAGGGATAGACATGCGGAATTCTTTTGTACACTTGCAGTAATCGCTGGCTCAATTGAAAATGTCTCAGTGGAAATTCGTCACTTGCAAAGAACTGAAGTTCTTGAAGCTGAGGAATTCTTCTCTAAAGGTCAAAAAGGTTCATCTGCAATGCCGCATAAAAGAAACCCAGTTTTGACTGAAAACCTTACTGGGCTTGCGAGATTAGTTCGTGGTTATGCGGTTCCAGCGCTTGAAAATGTAGCGCTATGGCACGAAAGAGATATATCCCACTCTTCAGTTGAACGTAATATTGGTCCAGATGCAACGGTAACACTTGATTTTGCTTTAACTAGGTTGGAATCCGTAATTCGTAATTTGGTTGTATACCCTGAAAATATGCGAGCAAATATGGATAAGATGGGTGGGCTTCACAATTCTCAACGTGTCTTATTAGCTTTAACGCAAAAAGGTTGTTCACGTGAAGATGCCTATGTTTTTGTACAACGTAACGCTATGAAAGTTTGGTTGGAAAAGAAAAATTTTGCTGAAGAATTGAAATCTGATGTTGAGGTTTCTGCCAAATTATCTGATAAAGAAATTGATGGGTTGTTTGATGATGGCTACCACACAAAACGTGTTGATGTAATTTTTAAAAGAGTTTTTGGTTAATTAATATGGTTGATATTTCTTTCTATCATTTAACTAAATCAACCTTGGACGAGGCTTTGCCAAAATTGCTTGAGAAGGTTTTGGAATCTGATGGAAGGGCATTGCTACATTTGAAAGATCAAGTTGATATAACCCATTTTGATGCAATGCTTTGGGCAGTTGGTGGAAATCGTTTTATTCCTCATGGTATAGATGAAAATGGTGATGAAGAAATTCAGCCAGTTTTAATATCATCT
>CAYGRX010000090.1:0-7305 GCA_964352365.1 uncultured Rickettsiales bacterium | reverse complement strand
TTAAAATAATCGCCTTCGATTTTATTAAACACTGTTGAGGGATTTATCACCCCAAAACCTTCATCGTCAAAAATCACTGAATCAACTTTGCCATCAACAATTTCAATGATTAAATTTCCTGTTGTTAAATCCTGTGGCGGGAGATAAGCCCTAGTTGTGGTATAGCCGCTTTCAATAAAGTAAGTTGTTATCTTTGAAATTAGTTTCTCAATATCACTAACATTCAAACATCTATTCTCATATTCTTTCGATATATCTTTCGATGATTCTTCGGGTAAGAGCTTTGAACCGACTATATTGATATTTTTAATGTCAATACATCTTCCTTCCCTTTCTTCAACTTCAAAAGCTTCAGGTACTTTTATTCTTGACTGTAATCTATTCTTTAAAACATCGCGACTTCTTTCTTCTAATCTAATGTCCTGCTGGCGCTGAATACTCTCGGCCTGCTCATTAGCATTTTGAGAATAAGCTTCTTGAACAACGACGAAGCTTAAAAACAAAAACAAGAAAGATATGTAAAACCTATTAAACACCTGATAAATTCTTTAATAACTTTGTAAGTGTTGTACACTTAACACAGATAAACATTTTGGCAATTTATAATTCTTTGTTTTTTTACCTAAATTTTTGTCTTGCCCCGCTTATAAACTTTAAAGAGCTAGTAAAGACGATTGCAAAATCTTATCTCTGGAATGATATGCTAGAAACTGGAGAGGTAACCATAATGAAACTAGAACAAATAAAATCCGAACAATTTATACACTCAATGCTGCGCTTAAGATTCTTAAATCCAAAAATCATCGATTCTATAATTTGTGAGGGCAATCCTCATGCTTATACATTTAAACAGTTGATTGAGATGAATTCTCAGAATTGGGAAAATTAAGCCACCAATTCTTTAAAAAATTTAGAATAGTTATCATCAATTTTTTGCAAACAACTTTTTCTGCCTTCTTCAGTGTAAAGTCTTACTCCTGAAGCCGTAAGTGTGTTTAAAAATAAATTGCAATAAGCAAAACACCATTCACTCATTTCAATAAAAAAATTAGCTGAAGGTAATGTACCAATACCATTCGTATCTGGGTGAGCAAGGAATGTATTTCTACACTCTTTTAGCTTTATTACATCAGAAGCATGCTTTCTAAGAAAAGTTTTTTTCTCTTCCTGTAATAGAGTTAGGATATTTTTATCGTCTAGGACTTCTGGTATATTTGCGGACTTTATATGAATAAAGCCACTAAACTCTGGGGCAGAATTAATTTCCTCTGGTCTATCAAATAATTGGCCATCTGGAGACCTATCTTTATGCAAATATTGCTTCACCGTACTAAGCAGAACATTAATAGAATATTGGTCTTTGGATGAATCACGAGAATCCAATATTACGCATAACTCAATAGCTAATACTCTTAGCAGATAAAGCTGATAATCATTAAAAAAATCAGTTCGATATCGTTTTCCATCAGCCCAAGTTTTTAGATTGTCAAAAAGCTTTTTATAAACACTAATCAATATTTGATTTGTTTTAGCTGCGTATACAGATCTATCATTTAATTTCTTTGATTTTTCTATTATTTTATCTTTATCGTTCATATCATATACAAAAATCTTCATTCCCTAAAAAACCACCATTCCACCTCGTATTTTGCGAAAGGAGAATTTCTCCGTAATCTAGCGCATTTTCTCTGTAATTACAATTCTCTAGGTGCAATGCATACCAGAACCCTCGCGTGAGTCGCGCAGACAGCGGGGAATGTTCGAATTGTATAAGAAAGAGAGTGCGAAACGCAGACTTACTGGCGGTGGAACGAGTATTGCCAGCATAACTCTCCAATCACATTATCCCTGATAATGCCGTTTTCACAGGGTATTTTAACAATAACAGGGGTTTAATTTTAGCATATTTATCACTCTTACTACCTAGTGATAAAGCCATAATACGCGCAAATTCTCTAAAAACATTAACAGGGAACCAGCAGGGAATTATTTTTCCACATTAGGGATAATAAAACTAAATATGTGCCAACTTCTTTTTAAGAAGACCCGGTTTACATAGGAAAACTTAGATTTGCTGGCAGAAGCTTTTAGACAGTTTGCAAACCTCTTCCAACACAAGGTTGCTTATTATATAGATGCCTATTTTGGCATAAAAAATGCTTCCAGAAGATAAGTTAATTAATGAACGGAGTCGCTATGAATATAATTAATTCAAGTGCTAAACCTTACATACCGCAGCAAACCACTAATCGCCCAACTGTTAACATAGTAGAAAATTATATAGCAACACAGCCAACTAATAAAACCAGCGATTCAGCAAAATCTACCTCTAACAATGCAAATATTGCCTCGCCATTGGTTTCAAAATCTGTGCAATCAACATTATTACGCCTACAAGAAACAGGCAGTGTATTTGATTTTAAAGATAATAATCTAATGAATGTTCGTGGCGTGAGTGACATAGAGCGCCAGCGTTTTGCTAAAATTATAGTAGAGGCTGCTCAAACAGGTGGCTATAACAACCCTGTTGAATATATACAGTCACTACCTAGTGATGATATTGAAGTTTTAAGGCGCGTGCATAGCCTAGCGGAAACAAGTGGAGTTACTAACACCGATGAAGAAGGTGCAATTAATTTACTTTTGCCTAAAAAAGATCACGTAGATATTAATAATGATGGATTGGTTAAAAATGGCGCTGCGACAGGGTTTTATTTTCCGCCACCTAATGCCCCTCAATCAGTAAAGGATGCTTGGGAGGAAACCACAGAAAACATGACTACATCTGATAAGATGAAAGCTGAAATGCAATTTATGATGGCATCTATTGGCGCTAACGTCAAAACCGATAGTGATGGTAAAGTCATTGGTATCTATGAGTATAACGATCCAGAATATACCAATATATTCCCAACGTCAGAAGATGGTTGGGGAAATTTTCTAGAGAAACTTATTGCTGAGTATAAAGAGGCTATAAAGCTAGACTCTAAGCTGGAAAAACAACTAGATATGCTAAACAAATTTGCTGATAATATATCGAGTGATAATAAACTAAGCGTTTAGTTTTACCCAAACCATTTTAAAAAAACTTTATTCACAAGCTCTTCTTCAAGAGGTTTGTTTAAATAATCATCCATGCCTGCATCTTTACATTCTTTAATAATCTCATTTCCTGTATCACCAGTGAGGGCTATGATGATGGAATTTTTCTTGCCTATTTGGTTTCTTCTAATTTTCTTTGCTGCTTCAATTCCTGACATTATAGGCATGTGATAATCCATAAAAATCATATCATATTTCTCTTTTTTAGTCATAGTTACAGCTTCTTCACCATTCCTTGCATAATCGATATTATAATTATGCTTCTTGGCTATTATTGCTTTTAGCACAGTCCTATTTACGTCATTATCATCAGCGATCAGAATTTTCTTTATTACGCTATCTTCACTTTCCTTTGAATCACTATCCAAAACCCATTTATCTATCATATCTTCTATCTGAACAGCTTTTACTGGTTTATTCAGGTAATCATCCATCCCTGATTGCAAGCAACGTTCTTCATTACCTTTCATAGCATCAGCCGTGATTGCGATAATAGGAGTATGTATTTTAGACTCTTTTTCTTCGTAAACTCTAATCGCTTTTGTTGCCTCATACCCGTCCATTTCCGGCATATGACAATCCATAAACACAACATCATATTTAAACTTTTTATACATTGTCAGAGCTTCTTTGCCATTTGAGGCGCTATCTACATTGCAACCACGTTTTTTCAGGATATTAACCACCAACATCAAATTTACCTTCATATCATCCGCTACTAAGGCTCTTACTCCTAAATATGATTTCTGCGGCTCTTCTTTTTTACTATCTTTTGTAACAGATTCATAAATTGTATGACGTGTAATGAGTTGGGAGTTATCTTTCCTTTTTACTGCATCTAATGTGAACAAGATAATATCTTTCATAATTTTAGGTTGATAAGGCTTCATTACAAAACCTAAAAAGCCCATGCCAAGTATCTCATCTGGAGATGCAATTTCACCTGAGACAGAAGATGTTACCATTATAAGCGGCGTAACTTTTCTAGAAATAATAAAAGGTTCCAAATTTGCAAAAACCCCTATTTTTTTATATAGCGCAGAAGAAGATGAAAAGCTGGTAAAAGATATTGTAAGAAAGACCAACGCAAAAGGATATTTGCCAAAAAACTTTACAGCTAAAATTTTACTTGAGACGGTTAAGGATATTGAGTTATAATTTATTCTACTCTTTAATTTCCTCCGGGGTAACACTGGGGTGCAGTAGAATAGTTGGTTTATCGAGATTATTCGGCGATATAGTGTGGGCAGTATGTTTATAAACTATCTTAGATTGAGATAGCTCTTGTTAACTTTTGTTTGTTAATAACAGAGCCTTTTAGCAATGATAATTTTATCGCAGTTATAATATTGCATTACTACCAAGAAGACGAAATATACACCCCAATTTTTGTCAAAATCTAAAATAGTGTTTACAACTCTAAGCTAAGAAACTAAGTTTGGTTATTCTAAATTTTATATAGGTATAGTCATGCAAAATAACCTTAAGATAAAAAACCTTTTCCTAACTACTGCTCTTACGGTGGCTTTAGCCCCGCAAGCCTTTGCGAATGGTCTACCGACTGGGGGAGAAGTTGTTTCTGGATCAGGAAATATTAGTCAATCTAACAATACGATGACTATACAACAAGATAGCTCTAGGCTTAATATTAACTGGCAAGATTTCTCTATCGGACAAGGAAACAGTGTTAATTTCGTTCAACCAGGAGCTGATTCGGTAGCATTAAATAATGTACTGGGTAGCAATGTTTCAATGATACAAGGCTCTATAAATGCTAATGGGCAAGTATTCATTGTAAACCCAAATGGTGTTTTATTTACACCTGACTCTCAGGTTAATGTAGGTGGGCTTGTTGCTTCAACCCAGAATATTAGCAAAGAAGATTTCTTAGCAGGTACTTATAAATTTGAAGGACAAAGTAGCGGTGCAATAATTAACCAAGGTAATATAACTGCCGCAAAAGGTGGAACTGTTGCTCTTATTGCCGCGAATATTATAAATGACGGCAACATTGAAGCTGAAAGTGGGAACGTACTTCTTGGCGCAGGTAACAAAGTTTTACTTGATTTAGGTGGACCGGTTAAATTATCCGTTGAAGAAGGAGCTATTGATACACTAATAGAGCAAAATGGCGCTATTCGCGCAGATGGTGGTAAAGTATACCTTACTGCGAAGGCGGCTGGCGATCTGGCAAGCAGTGTTATTAACCACTCAGGTGTAACTGAAGCTAATACTCTTTCTACAGGCAAAAATGGTGAGATTATATTGCTAGGTGACATGGATGTTGGCACAGCAAACATTAGTGGAAGATTAAGTGCTGCCGCTCCTGATGGTGGTGATGGTGGCTTTATTGAAACAAGTGCTGCAAAGGTTAAAATTGCAGATAAAACTAGAGTAACGACTGCATCAAAAGATGGTATAAGTGGTGAGTGGTTAATTGATCCTAACGACTATACAGTTGCCGCCAGCGGTGGTGATATTAGCGGCTCAACGTTAGCAACAAATTTGGGCAGCGGTAATGTTACTATCCAGACAACAGGTGCAGGCGGAAATCTATATGTTAATGATGAGGTTGCTTGGTCTGCTAACAAACTTACTTTACAGGCTAATAATAACATTGAAATTAATAGCGATATGACAGCAAGTGGAACAGCTTCACTTGCCTTTGTTTATGGTCAAGACACTGCAGATGGAACGGGAAGCTCCTACTCTATCGCGGATGATGTAAGTCTAGTCATACCTACCTCAAGTGCATTTACTTGGAAAAAAGGCTCAGATGGAGTTGTAAACAATCTATGGTTTGGTAATGACTTTATTAAATTTAGTAGCAATAAGTCTGCTGCAATTGATGCTAACGGCGCATTATTGCAACCATTCTATTATGATGATGGTAGCGGATCACGTGCAGAAGGTTGGTATAAACTGACATTTTCCAATTTCCCACTGGATTTTGCCATTGGAAGTGGTGGTGATGGAACTAATAGCTGGAACAATAATGGTGAAGTGCTAAGTACAAATTATTACGGTTATGAAGCAGTATCTGCTTCAATTACTCCAGCAATAAACTCTCAAACCATTGATATAGCGGGATATAACGAAGGGGTAGGAACGCTAGTTGCAACCACTAATGTTGATGTTATGGAAACAGGTGACACTGTAGATATAAAAAATTCTTATAATTTAGGTGCTGATGATAACTTCATCAAAACAACTACTACTGTTACTAATAAAAGTATGGATACGGCTCTAACCAATGTGCGCTTATGGGCAGGTACACGTGATGACTATGTTGGCACCTCTGACTCTAACCATAAATCAAAAGGTAATTTAGGTGACGGATTTGAAGAGATAACCAGTCAAGATGAACAAGCAAAAGCCCTAATGATATCTGAATCAACCGATGGAAGTGGTGCAGCGGTTCTATTCTATTCCACATCGGAGGGTGCAGATACTGTTTCAGACAGCTGTTGCTCATTTGAAAACGTTATTGATAAAGACCCTAGAACTTCTGAAATTGTTACTGAGCGAAGAGATGGTTCTTATGCGCTATTCCTGAGAATGAGTGACCTAGCAGCTGGTGAAGGTGAAAGCCTAGTTTGGTATTATGCGGCAGGTCAAGCAAGTGAGATTGAGTCTATCATTGATGATGTTGCTCAAAGCGCAGGAGTTTCAACACCACCTGATACGAGCACGCCGTTAGAAGTTGCGATTACTTCAGGGCAAAATACAAGTTCTCCAAATACAAATACTGGTAACCCAACTGGCGGCAATGTAAATACTGGTGGTTCAGAATATTCTGGAGGTGTAGGCTCTATGGAGGTCGTTCAACTTAGTAAAGCTGAGATGAACCAGCAAAGCAATAATGGACAAACTGCTGGTAATACCGGTCCAACAAAAGTGTTTGTTGTTGATAATGGAATAAATTATCCATCTGAAGATGACGATAAAAATTAATGAAATAACTAATATAAATTACGGTAATGTATAATGAATAAAAAACATGTCCTTATTACAGTTTTAACTACTTCAGTTTTAGTATGCTCAAACTCTTTTGCGCAACAACAACCTGATGCCGGCCAAAGCTTAAATACTATTGAAAGCTCCCCTTCTGTACCGAGTGCTTCTTCAAAAGAAATTGTAATTGAACAGAAATCTCAGGCTAGAAAATCAGGTGGCCCAAAAGTTCAGGTAAAGAAGATAAAT
>CAYGRX010000089.1:0-7321 GCA_964352365.1 uncultured Rickettsiales bacterium | reverse complement strand
TTATTAGATCGTAAGTCATTTATCAAAACCTAAGTTGAGTTATAATATTAACTATATTTTTAGAGTTTTAAGCTATGCAGTCAAGAAGAGTTGAGGAATAATTTAAATCAACTCACCGAAAAGGGCGCGGTTTTTAAGCTCGTTAACTTTTACATCAACTATTTGATTGAAGAACTCTTCACCGCCTTGAATTACAACTGGCTGCATATAAGGCGAAAAACCAAGGAATTGGCCTTCATGCTTACCTTTTTTATTGATTAAGATAGGCATTATTCTGCCAATTTTTTTGGCTGAAGATGCTAACATTTGCTTTTCTAGAACATCTTGCATTTCTTGCAAACGGGCAAATTTAACTTCCTTCGGGCAATCATCATCAATATTTGCAGCGGGCGTACCAGGTCTTTGCGAGTATACAAATGAGTATGCTAGTGAAAAATTCACATCTTCAATTAACTTCATGGTTTGCTTGTGATGCTCATCAGTTTCACCCGGATAGCCAACAATAAAGTCTGATGAAAACTCTATATCAGAGCGTATATTACGGAAATCATCAATGATTTTACGATAATGATCAGCGGTATGTTTACGATTCATCTTTTTTAAGATTTCATCTGACCCAGATTGAACAGGCAAATGAATAAATGGCATTAATTTTGAATTTGAACCATGTGCTTTAATAAGCTCATCATCCACATCACGTGGGTGAGAAGTGGAATAACGGATACGTTCCAGACCATCAATTTCAGCAAGAATATTAGCCAAATAACCTAAGCCTACTTCCTTCCCCTGCTTGTTTATGCCGTGATATGCATTTACATTTTGACCGAGAAGGGTAATTTCCTTAACGCCAGTATTTACTAGCGATTGTGCCTCACGTTGAATTTGCATGACTGAACGCGAAACTTCCGCCCCGCGAGTGTATGGAACAACACAGAAAGTACAGAACTTGTCACAACCTTCCTGAATCGTAAGAAATGCTGTTGATCTATTTTTACCTATATCTTGCGCTTTTAAAGATTCCTTCTGAATTTCCTCACTTAAAAAATCAAACTTATCATCAACAGAAAATTCAAGATCAATGCCTTTCTTTGCTCCAGCTTCTACATTTTTAACCAGTTGAGGCAAACGCTGCAAGCTTTGTGGCCCAACAATAACATCCACGAAATTCGCACGCTCTTTGATGGCAGCGCCTTCAGCTTGCGCAACACAGCCCGCAACGGCGATTATGGTAGTTTTACCCTGCTCTTTACGAGCATCTTTAATTTTGCGTATTCTACCAAGCTCTGAATACATTTTTTCAGATGCCTTTTCACGAATGTGGCATGTGTTCAAAACAATCAGATCACTACCCTCGGGCTTATCATTAACTTGAAAACCTTCCTTACCCATAAGGGTCTGCATCTTCTCAGAATCATACATGTTCATCTGACAGCCGTAGGTTTTAATATATATTTTTTTACTTTCTTGCATGGCGTTGATTTATAATAATATTTGCTAATTTGTCTAGCTAAATACTGTTAACCTTTTGTTAATGGTTTTGTGTTATAAATAATTAAAACTAAATATTGGTTAATATGACGGAGAGAACTTTCATAGATGCAGTTATTGAAGCAATCAATAACAAAGATCAACATGGTGGAAAGGGTGGAGATTAACTTCATTTATTTTTGAAAGATTCTGCTGCAAAAGGCTATCAAGTTTCGGTTTTACATCCTAAAAGAAATAGCGAAGATAGTAGAGATGATTTTCCGCTTAAAGACTATGTCAAAAAAGCTTTGACCACAACATACTTAACCACTTTAAGTAAAGGACAACAATTGTACCAAGGCCAAGCCATTCTAGGATCAGAAAATGATGTGATTGGCATTAGACAAGTTAAAGAAGGAATTAGAATATGTGACGCTTTTTTTGATTCTGATTTAGATTTACCACTAAATAGATTTTACGGTGAAAAAACTCTAAATTTCTTAAAAGAAAAAATTGCAACATTCAAGGATTCAGATGACTATCTTGACCTAAAAATGTCACAAGCTAAAATTTTCGACAATCAAGTAGCATAATATGTTTTAGCAAAAGAAATATATAATCTACCAGAGGAACAAATAGAGAATATATGCATTAGATTAAAGGACATTGCTATGACAGGTAATGACCTTGATATTAATGAAGCAAATACCTTATTTAGTGCAGAAAGCGGAGTTATTGAGATACTGTTTATTGATAATCCTGAATCCAAGACTTCTAGAGCACAATTAAATATAGCCTACGAATTTTATTCAAGCTGCATTAACCAATTAGTTAATAAGTTTTCAACCCCAGATCATTTAATTGATAAAATTGAAATTAAAGAAAAAGAGTTTCTAGAAAAATTTTTAAGATATGCAAATAAACATAAAATTGGAGGAGAGGTAAATAATCTCCAGTTTAGATACCTAGAAAACACAGAACTTCCAAAGTCCCGAAGTTCCTTACTTGAAGGATATATAGAAAAGTTTAAAGCTTTACCACGCACAGAAGTTAAAGCTAATATACCTAACACTGCTCCAGAGCAAAAAATTTCAGTCCACGCATCTGTTAATGAAGTTTTTGATCTAGTTAAAAAACATAAAACCAGCTTAGGTTTTTAAATTAAATAATGCTAAACCATTTGCTCAAGAAGGTTTTTAATATCTTCAGGATAGTCAATTTCAAATTCTAAACGTTCATCTGTTACAGGGTGGTAAAACGATATATATTTTGAGTGAAGCGCCTGACGAGGGAAATTTTGAATTTGCGGAATTAAATCTTCACGAATTCTATTCGGCCTTTTATAATTAGCTTGCCCCATATAAGTTTTATCACCAATTAAAGGCATTTTCTTATATTCCATATGAACACGGATTTGATGTGTTCTACCCGTTTCAAGCTTACATTCAATCAAAGAAATAGCCTTATTATAATATGATTTAATTAGCTTGTAATGTGTAGTAGCGTGCTTACCAGCAGATTTTACAACCGCCATTTTAGTTCTATCGCGCGGGCTGCGTGCAATATTAGTGTGGATTTTACCAACAGGAAGCTCAGGAGCATTCCAAACAATTGCATGATATAGCCTTGTAACATCCCTATCTTGAATTTGCTCAGATAAGCTATTATGAGCGTTATCATTTTTCGCAACAAGCATTAAACCCGATGTATCACGATCTAAGCGATGAACAATGCCTGGTCTTTGCTCACCATTAATTCCAGATAGATTATCAATTTTATCAATAAGTGCGTTTACCAAGGTGTCATCATAATTACCAGCGCCAGGGTGAACCGTAAGGCCAGCCTGCTTGTTAATTACCAACAAATCATCATCCTCATAGATTATATCAATCGGGATGTGAGGCGCAGGTTTAATTTCAGTTGGCTCAGATTCAGGAACATTAAGCTCAATTTTATCAAATTCAAAAACTTTAGCGGAAATATTATCAACAGTTACACCATTGATTTTAACCTCCCCTTTTTTAATAATCCCCTGCAAGCGGGAACGAGAAAACTCGGGCATAAAATCAACAAGGATTTTATCCAAACGAGCTTTCTTGATGCCTTCTTCTATTTCAAATTCAAATTTATGCATTGACGATTATACGATAATAAGATTATACGAATTTTTACGTGGTGCCGCCGAGAAGAATTGAACTTCCGACCCCTTCATTACCAATGAAGTGCTCTACCACTGAGCTACGGCGGCGCGAATTAAAAACGTTATAGTGACTGAACTTTAATACAGCAAGAATAAATTGATATGATAAACAATACGAAAATTTCACGATTTGAACTAGAGACTGAAGGTCATCTAGCATATGCAAGCTATAAAATTGAAAATGAGGTTCTGCATATAAAATATGTTGAGGCCGCACCAGAATTGCAGGGCAAAGGCGCAGCAGGCCAACTAATGAAAGATATTGCTTTGTTTGCAATTGAAAATAACTATAAAATAAACCCAATTTGCGGATATGCATCTGCTTGGCTGAAAAAGCATAATGAATATAGCGATTTATTTAAATAGTTTGCTTCTTCTTTAAAAATCTGTATATATCTATTGTGAGTTGAGTGTTTCTCAATTTTTTTGAAGAATTATTGCTATAAGAATTTTAAAGACTAAGACTATAAGTTTCCGTTTCAAGATTTCCTATGTTATCCAAACTTCATCATGATTAATGCTTGCTCTATACGCTTATATTTTTAGGCGTGTTTTTTGAAACGCATATAAGGAGATTTACTATGCAAACTGGAACTGTTAAATGGTTTAACACTACTAAAGGATACGGATTTATTGCACCAGAAGGTGGAAACAAAGATGTATTCGTTCATATTTCTGCACTTGAAGAAGCTGGCTTAAGCAGCCTTGACGAAGGTCAAAAAGTTTCTTTCGAAGTTGAAGAAAGCAGAGGCAAAGAAGCTGCAACTAACATCAAAGTTGCATAACTTTAGTAGCTAATACTAAAATTCATATAGAGAATATAATTCAGTTTTTGTTGATTAGTCTAAGTTTTAATACTTATGGCAAATGTAAATAAAAGTTGTATATTATATTCTCTTTTTTCTTTTCTAGATGCTTATTTTTCTATATTCCCAAGAAAAATCCCCGTCACAAAACAAATAATCCAAAAATAAAAAAGCCCCGCAAAAATCAATTACGAGGCTTTATATTTCAATATATAACTGTGATTACATGTTGAATAAATTCTTCTGTTGCGCAGGAGAAATTTCCACTTCCACCCTTCTATTAGCAGCCTTACCGCTTTCAGTATTGTTACTAGCAACTGGATTTCTTTCACCTTCACCAACTACATATAACCTAGAACCTTGAACGCCATTACGCCTAAGTGCATTTGCAACTGCATTCGCCCTATCTTCAGATAATGTTTGGTTGTAATTTGCATCACCCGTGGAATCTGTATGACCTGTAACTCTAATTGTTGTTTTTTCATATGCATTTAGTGCATCAGCAACATCACCAAGAGTGTATATAAACTGAGAATTTAAAGTGCTAGAGCTTGAATCAAAGGTAATACTACTAGGCATAGTTAATAGCAATTGATCTCCAATTCTATTAATTTTTACACCCTTACCTGCAAGAGATTTTCTCAATTGAGCTTCCTGATTATCCATGTAAGCGCCATATCCGCCACCAGCAACAGCACCAATACCAGCGCCAACCATTGCTTTTTGACGCCTATCAGTTGAACCTTTACCAGATAATGCACCAGCAGCAGCCCCTACAATAGCACCCAGACCAGCACCTTGATATGTTTGCTTATTATCGTAATACCCGCCCTGCCCTTGGCATGCAGATGTTGCCAATAAAGCTGTGATTGCAACTAATTTAATATTGCTTGTTACTTTCTTCATATTTTCTCCAGTTTTATATTAATTCATTTTATCACTCTCTTTTACGTATAATTGAGCCCATACACTTATCGATTTTATCTATCATATATTTATGTATAATAGGTTTACACTATATTATAAATATGTTATAGTTGATAATGATTATTAATATCAATATTGCACTAAAAATAAATATAATAATGAGGTAACTATGAAAATGTTAGCAAAAACCCTTTCTTATAGCGTAATGCACATGATTGTGGCTATAAGCGTGGCTTACGCGCTTAGTGGTGATTGGCTGGTGGCTATTAGCATTGGATTAATTGAACCAATAGTTCAAACTTTTTTCTATTATATACATGAAAATACTTGGAAAAAACTAAGTCATTGATTTTTATGAATATAAAATAGCGCAACCATTAACCATTCCTTAACCTTTTTATGCTATAATTTTATATAAATTATAATTAAATTGGATTGATGCGAGAAAATGCCAACAGCAGACGAAAATAGAATACTCGAACTACTCAGACAAGACCCTGTTTACGCTACGCTTGTGAGCAATACCATTCGAGCAGCTAAAAAAGCTAGAAGTGAGGGCTATGGGGATAAAGATGTAAGTGACGCTGAGTTTATTGCATCAATGGAAAAAAGTGTAGTAGAGGCAAGCCTAGACAAAATGATTCTAAATTTTTATAGAAAAAGTAATAATGACCTACAAGCAATGCAAGATAATTTACAAGCATTAGCTAAAATAACTAACAAGGAAGATAAAATTGCAAAACTGGTGGAGCTAGGCGTTGCACAAAAAGAAGCGGAAAGTATAGCTAGCGCTCAATTTGGCGGAACTTGGTATGGAATCTCAGGAAACCCAGTAAATATAGATATTACAGCCCCCCTGAGGTCTATTGATTTATCACAAGAAATTAGAACTTTAAAACTAGAAGCAGACAAATTAGCAGCTGCAAATGATGCAGCGAAGCTAGCCGAGATTCAGGCGGAACAAGATGAAATAAATAAACAAAGAGCCAAAGATGCTCGCAAATCCGCAAGAGATGCCGCACAAAAGGAAGGAGAAGAATTTGCGAAATCTCAAGGCTTTGAAGGAATAGAAGAGTTTTTACAAGCTTACAAAGATCAAACTGGAATAACAGAGCTATTAGGAAGACCATTTGAAGCTGATGGAATTGCAGGCGGGCAATTTAACGAAATAAGACGTCAAATTGAATCAGGGGAATTTACCTTTGCAGCGAGCGCAGAAAGAGAGGAAGCTATAGCTGAAGTTGAAGCAGAAAAATCTGGGATGCCAAAACTTTCTGGAAATTTGGGAAACTTAAGTAGAATAAGCCCTGATTTAGCTAAATTGACGGTTTCAAATGCAAGTGTGTTAACTTATGGAAACTTCATAATTGCGGCATATAATGATCTAAAAAATGTTGAAGCACAGGCAGCAAGGGCGAATGGAATTGGTGGGATTATAGGCGGCCTTATAGGGCGCGGGGATGAAATTGAAAAGGCAAAAGAGTTTAACGCCAACAAAGACAATTATTTTGATAACGCTAAAATAGGAGTTAACAATTTAGTAGGTAAATTCATTGATATTATAGCTTCTCAAGGAGAAATGGGAGCGGCCGCAATAAATGAGATTTTTAATAAAGCCAAATTTAATGAAGATGGCACAGAAGCAACGGACATAGAATTTGTTACTAATTTAGAAGCATCAATTAATGATGTAATAAAATTAGATGAAACAAATGAAAATATTGATCTTGGCTTCACACCAGAAGACAAGAAAACACTAAAAAAGACATTTGAAGATTTAAAAATGCTGGCAGAAAATGTTGAGGGATCTCAACTAATTGGGGCACTTAAAGAGTATGATGCTTTAACCACCTACGGAATAGCCGAAGAAAGAGCGGGGCAAGTTGTTGCGGAACTAAATGCTGAAGGTAACTTACAAACT